>JAMOMO010000386.1 GCA_027067035.1 Desulfobulbaceae bacterium | reverse complement strand
GGATCTGCTCTGATCCGGGGGTGATCAGCATGGGAATTTTTAATCTGGCACCATGGGCTGAAATCTGTTCCGCCATGGCACTGATCCGGCCCATATCCTCATAGGAGGAGTTGGTACATGATCCCACCAGGGCATAGGTGATATTTTCCGGATGAGCTCCTTTCTCAACGTAGTCTGCCATGTTGGCCACGGTTGAGGCGCGGTCAGGTGAATGGGGGCCGACCAGATGCGGTTCAAGACTGGAGAGATCAACTTCAATCACCTGGTCAAAGTATTTTTCAGGATCGGCGAGAACATCAGGATCGGCTCGAAGCAGATGCCTGTATTTATCAGCAACTTCAGCAACGTCTTCTCTGTTACAGGCGGCCAGAAATGTGGCCATATGGTCATCATAGGGGAATGTGGAGGTGGTGGCACCAAATTCCGCCCCCATATTGCAGATGGTTGCCTTGCCGGTACAGGAGATGGAGTCCGCTCCAGGACCAAAGTATTCAAAGACACGGTTGGTTCCACCGGAGCAGGTGAGTTTTCCCAGGAGGTGGAGGATTACATCCTTGGGTGCGGCCCATCCCTGAAGTTCACCTGTGAGATGAACACCGATAAATTTGGGATGCAGTACCTCCCAGGGGAGGCCCACCATAACATCCACGGCATCTGCTCCACCGACCCCTGAGGCAAAGGCCCCGAGGCCGCCGGCATTGGGTGTGTGGGAGTCGGTGCCAAGCATCATCAGACCGGGAAAGCCATACTGTTCCATAACCACCTGGTGAATAATACCGGCACCGGGCATCCAGCAGCCGAATCCGTAACGCTGGGAGGCCGAAGAGAGAAAGTCGTAGACCTCCTTGTTCTCGATCCTGGCTATGTTGAGGTCGCTTTCCGCACCCTTCTGGGCCCGAATGAGGTGGTCGCAGTGAACGGTCACCGGTACTGCCGCCTCATCTTTTTCTGCAAGCATGAACTGCAGAACCGCCATCTGTGCCGTGGCATCCTGGAGGGCAATACGATCAGGCCTGGTTTTTATGTATGAAACGCCGGCTTCAAGCTCTGCATCCGCGGCATTGTCCAGGTGTCCGTAGAGAATTTTTTCTCCATAGGTCAGGGCGCGGTCGAGGCGCCGGCGGATGGTGGTAATATTTGCATCCATCTTCTTATAGGTGGCTTCGATAAAAGCAGGGGTGGAATCAACCGATGTGTTCATACTGTCTCCATCTTGTATATACTGTGGGAATATTAGGTTTTGCGAGGGTGAATCAGGAGCGGATCTGTTCTTCGTCCAGCATTGTGTCCAGAAAGTCGAGCACGTACTGACGCTGTTCTGCGGTGGCATGTGCTATGCAGTCACAGTGCAGGTGCGCATTGCTTCGAACCAGCAGTTCAAAGCAGACGGAATCCTTTCTTACCTCCACCCCGAAATAGAAGGGGCCGCAGTCGCTGTGGTCTCTCTGTGTTTCAGTGAGAATTTCTTCGGGAAGGACTATCCAGTAGAGTCCGACCATCGGACCCATTTTCAGGTTTCGTTTCAGGTATGAATCTATGTTGTCCCGCTCCATGGGGGAGAGGTCATCAACGATAAACTGTCGCATGGCTGTGGTTCCAGGTTGTCAGGAGAGCGGAAGAGGCTGAAGGAGGCAGGATATACCATTTCAGACTCTAAACGTTCCTGTAATATTAAAGGTAGTCGGCGGCAATGGCAGACAGGGGGCTTCGTTCACTTTTACTCAATGTAACGTGGCCAAATATACCATGTCCTTTCAATCTTTCAACCGCATAGGAGAGTCCGTTGGAGGCGGAGTCGAGATAGGGGTTGTCAATTTGCTGAGGATCCCCGGTGAAAACCATTTTGGTGTTTTCACCGGCACGGGAGATAATGGTCTTCACCTCATGGGGAGTGAGGTTCTGGGCCTCATCGACAATGACAAACTGGCGGGGGATGGAGCGGCCGCGAATATAGGTGAGGGCTTCAAGTTCCACCTGCTGATTTTTAAGCAGCTTATCGACTTTCTGCTGCACGCTGCCCTCATCTTCACTGCGACGGTCATGGCGCATCAGATAGGTGAGATTGTCGAAGATGGGCTGCATCCAGAGGGTCAGCTTTTCATCTTTGCTTCCCGGCAGGTAGCCGATATCCTTTCCCATGGGTATCACCGGTCGCGATACCAGTAAACGCTCGTAACTCTCTTTGTGGATGACACATTCAAGCCCTGCTGCAAGGGCCAGCAGGGTCTTTCCGGTTCCGGCCTGGCCGATGAGGGTCACCAGGCTGACCTCGGGGTCCAGAAGGAGTTCAAGTGCCATGCGCTGCTCTTTGGAGCGCGGATGGATATTCCAGGCGTTCTCATACTTGGAGTTGAGGTGGGTCAGGGTGTCTTTTGCCAGGGCCCGGCCGATACCGGAGTGCTTGGGATTCTGTTCATCCTGCAGCAGGACGAATTCATTGTCGAAAAAGTCAAAGCCCTCCACGGTGAGGGTCTTTTCGTCGTAAAAACGATCTATGACTTCGGTGGCTACTTCAACCTTCCGCCACCCGGTGTAAAGGTCATCTTCGTTGCATTTCTGCTTTTCAAAATCCATGGTATCAATGCCCAGTGCGTCCGCCTTAAGTCTGGCATTGATATCTTTGGATACAAAAATAACGGCCTTGCCCTCTTCGTGGAGGCTGTTTGCCACGGCAAGGATACGATTATCCGCAACACTCATGTCAAGGAGAGCACCCGGCATGTCACGTCGTTCAACGGTGATCCGGAGGGTTCCGCCATTTTCCATGGTCACTCCGTCCTTGAGCGAACCCACGGTTCTGAGTTTGTCCAGCTGTCTGATGACATGACGGGCGTTACGGCCCAGCTCATCGTTATGGCGTTTGAACTTATCGAGTTCCTCAATGACCGTCATGGGCAGGATGACTGAGTTGTCGGCGAAGGATGTCAGAGAATCGGCATTGTGAAGCAGTACATTGGTGTCAAGAACGAAGAATTTTTGCTTACTCATGTGAAATGGCTTCCTGGTGTTTATTGTTGGGGAAATCCTGTTCCGGCAGGCAGGGTTTCGCTGTTTTTAGTGTTACCTGAATCCGTAATGAAGACGTGGCAACGGTGTCATGGGTTTTTTTAGTGCAGTTTTCTGCAAATAACACCCGTTTGTATGTTCTTCACCCTGTTGCAGGGTCCTGCCAGCGGACGCTCGTGGATTCAGCTGTCTGTGCAGAAACTAGATATCCAGCCAGGTGCTGTCCTGATTGAGGATTTCACAGCCGTCTTCACGGACAACAACCATGTTTTCCAGTCGTACCCCTCCCCAGTCCGGGAGGTAGATTCCGGGTTCGACGGTGATGACCATTCCCGCTTTTAACTGTGCACGGTTTCGGCCTCCAAGGCGGGGAGCTTCATGGACGGCAAGGCCCACACCGTGGCCAAGGGCATGCCCGAAATATTTGCCGTAGCCACCTTTCACAATAATATCGCGGGCAGTTTTGTCAATGGATGCAGCAGAAACTCCGGCGCGGATTCTGCTGATGGCAGCCAGCTGTGCCTTGCGGACAAGGCGGTGAATTTTCAAGTACTTGTTGCTGGCTTTGCCCACCACAAAGGTTCTTGTCATGTCGGAACAGTAGCCGTCGAGAACAAGGCCCATATCAATCATGAGGGCCTTGTTCTTGATGATTTTTACTGCTCCGGGTACTGCATGGGGCAGGGCGCTTCGTGCACCTGTGGCCACAATACTTGCAAAGCTTGGTCCCTCGGCGCCACGCCTTCGCATGGTTGCTTCCAGGGCGAGGGCAATGTCAATTTCGGTCTGGCCCGGAAAGATTGTCTTATGGACTTTTTTGAAGACCTTTTCATTGAGCAGGACTGAGCGGCGTATGATGTCAATTTCCTCTTCATCTTTTACCTGCCGCATTTTCTCGACTATTCCGCTGGTGGGCAGCAGGGTGATGGAGAGTTTCTTACACATGCTCTTCAGCTTTTCAGCACTACTGTGCAGGGTATAATGGCTCTCAAAGGCCAGACTTGATATGCCGAGATCGGGCAGAAGCTTTTTCAGCAGGGCGTGCAGGCCTTTGGGGTAGAGCAGCACTTCCATTTTCTTTGTCTCCTGTTCCGCCTGGATCTGAAAGCGGAAATCGGTGAGGAGGACGGGGGCTTTGCGTGCCGGGATGAGCAGGGCGCCGGAGCTTTCGGAAATGTCATGGTCATCGGCACTGTAGCCGCTCAGATACCGCCTGTTGCCGGGCTGGGTGATGAGAATGGCATCGAGTTTCTTTCGGCGTAACTTTTTCTGGATTCTGGTGATCCGCCTGGAACAGTTCATGAGCCAAATCCCTGGAGAAGGATCTCCTTGCGCTGGTCAAAGGCCTGGCCGTACTGGTCATTAAGATTGACCTGGGCCTGGGTTAATTCTTTCTGATACTGTGGATGTCTGCTGGGGTCAAGGGTGGCGGGATCCGGGTTTTCGCCGGTCTGCTCCATCATCTGCTGGGCAAGCTGATTGCGGATGGCCTCTTCGAGCTGTTGTTTCATCTGCTCTCTGTGCTGGGAGTACTGCTCCAGGAGCTGTTTCAGCTCAAGGCAGAGAGTTTCAGCTTCTCCTCCGGATTCCGTCATCTCAAGCAGTCCGGAGATGGCCGCAAGGCTGCTCTCCATGAGCTGTTCGTCTCTTGGGATGACAATGTTGCGGAGCAGGGCCTTTGCCATGCCGCGTCTGACAGCAGCCTGGTCGGCTGGGGATTCTTTTTCAAGCAGTGGCATCAGCTGAGAATGGCCGCCTTTCAGATATTCGGCCACCAGCCGCATTCCCCGCTGTTCTGTCACCTGATCATCCGAGGTGTCTTCTGCCCGTGCAGCCATTCGTGCTGCCCGCTCCATAACCATATCCAGTGTACTTCGAATCTCAGCCATTGTGTTTTCTCTCGCTGGTTAAAGAAATAGCTGATTAGCACCAGTCCTCAGCCTGGCCACGTTGAGTGAAGGGGCTGTTTTGGATCCGTTACCCGCTCTTCTGTGACCTGGTTGGCCGGAGCCTGGCCTCTGCTGCGGGTTTATGGTGTCCCTGTAATGGACAGGCAAGAGCCCCGGTTGAGCAAAGCTGAGTTTCGATGTTAATCAGAAAGAAATAAGTTACCCTCTCTGTACCACAGGAAGAGCATATCTTCATTGAAAATGATGTCCCTTCCCATGCCCATCGAACGTTCACGGATTCAGGGCCTATACTGTTTTTGTCAGTCTGGCACCAAAAAAACCGTCCATTTCCGGTTCCGGCCTGGGGGCGAAGCAGTGTTGTTCGATGAGGGGATGGGCAGTCCGGGGAAGGCTGCCTGCACAATCCTCCAGGATGAAGTCTTTGTCTGCAGCAAGAAAATCTCTGATCACCTGCTGATTTTCAATTTCTTCCAGGGAGCAGGTTGCGTAGACAATGCTTCCATGTGCCTTGAGGAGGGTGGCTGCGCTATGGAGGAGTTCCAGCTGGGTCTTTCGGTAGCGGTGGAGGTCATCGGGCTGCCTGTTCCAGCGGATATCAGGGTGACGGCGGATAACTCCGGTCCCGGAACAAGGCGCATCAAGGAAGATCGCATCAAACTGTTCACTGCCTGCAGCGGCAAAGTCCTGGAGTGTTTCCGGATGGAGCGGGATGACATGTTCCGGGTGGAGTCGCGCCATGTTTTCCAGAAAGGTTTTCCGGCGTCCCCCGTCTGGCTCCACAGCAGAGACCCGCGCTCGCACAGCATGGGCATGTTGTACAAGGGCACTGGTCTTTCCGCCAACCCCTGCACAGGCGTCAAGGTACGCAGCGCCGGGAGTCATGGCGGGCATAAGGCGAGTCAGGAGCTGGGCGCCCTGATCCTGAATCTGGAAGCAGCCCTGCCTGTAGCCGGGAAGGTCCGTTACCTTTGTGCTGAACTCCTCAAGGATGATGCTGCCCTGGCAATATTTCCCCCGCCGGTGGGCTATGCTTTTCTCCTGCAGCAGTTTTTCGTAGGCCTCTGAAGTCGTTACACAGGTATTTATCTGGAGACAGAGCGGGGCCTGCTGGTTGTTTTCACGGCAGATCCGGGTGGCTTCCCGTTCCCCGAACTGTTTTGTCCAGCGCTCAATGAGCCAGGTGGGATGGTTGTGAATGGGGCGGTCGGGTCGGTCGGTGAGCCTGAGCAACTCCTCACGTTTGCGGATTGAGTTGCGAAGCACTGCATTGACAAAGCCGTGAAGTCTTTTGGGGAGGCGTGCTGCCTGCACGGCTTTGACTGATTCGTTGACAGCGGCGGAATCCGGGATGCGGTCAAGGTACATGATCTGGAAGATTCCCACCCGCAGTGCTTCAAGGACAAACGGGTTGAATTTCTTAAGGGGCTTGCTGCAGAGCTGCTGCAGCATGGTGTCAATGCTTTCACGGTTTCGCAGAATGCCAAAGATAATATTGTTTGTGAGCTGCAGGTCAAGCGGACTCAGCGGCTTCCCGGCCAGGATGGCACCAAGGATTTTATTGACCGGTTCCCTGGTGTCAGCCAGCCTGCACAGGGTCTCTATGGCAATAAAACGGGAAGATGTATTCTGTGAGGGAGGCAAGGGAAACAGTGCTTTTCAGGAGCCGCTAAGTCTGTCAATGGCTGCAATGAGCTCTTCCACGGGAGAACCCTTGGAGATAAGAGAGGGCCTGTTTTCGCCTTTGACCATTCCTTCCGCCTCATCCGGAGTCACCATGCCGGAGAGATAGAGTATGGGAATTGCAGCAGTACTTTCATCCGCTGCCAGCATTGAGCTGAGTTCAACCCCATGGATGCCCGGCATGTTGATATCCAGGATGGCTATATCAGGAAGTTCCCGGCTGATCATGGCCACGGCCTCTTCGCTGTCTGTGCTGTAGAGTACATGCATTCGTCCGGTGTTTTCAAGCTGCATTTTCAGGAGATCGCAGGCATCCTGATCATCATCAATGAGTACAATACGGGTGTGCTGGCCCATGGTTTATTCTCCTGATTAAGTATGAAGTTTGTTTATTCTATCAGTATGTTGCGAAAAAAGTAAGGGGCTTTTTGAAAATCTTTCCTTTTCCTGCCCGCACCTGAATTTTTTCTCTTTTGAGTGCTTCTTCCTGCTGCTGCCTGCGGTCCTTTTTTCCGGAAGTATCTCTCCTGATGTCCGGGCGCGGGTGCACTGCAGGGCGAAACCGTAGAGTGGGGTGAAACAGCCGTTTTTCACATTTTCATCGCGGATTCAGGCTATTGTTAAACAGAGTTATCGCCCTGTTGAGTTT
>JAMOMO010000385.1 GCA_027067035.1 Desulfobulbaceae bacterium | reverse complement strand
AGTGTGGCAAGAGGAGCTTTCATGTTCTTTAAATCGAAAAGATTCCGGTTCTTTTTATAGCAGTTTTCTCCCATTTTTGCCCTTAATTTCCCCGATTGAACAAGCAGACAGAGTTTGTCGGCAAACTCCTGTTCCGTGCTGGCCAGGAAACCGGATCTGTCATCAGCTATGAGGTCGGTGTGCCCTGGGATATCAGTGGCAACAATGGGTTTTTTAAGAAAGGCAGCCTCAAGCAATGAGTATGGCAGACCCTCCCAGAGTGATGTGGAGGTGACAATATCTGCCTTATTCAAAAGATGAAATATGTCCTGCCGGTATGGGTGAAGGCTTATGTGTCTGCTGAGTTTGTACTCTTCTATCTGATCCTGTATCGTTTTACGGAGCGGGCCGTCGCCGAGCAGCAGGAAATGGCATTTTTTTTCTCTTTTTACAACTTTCTCAATGACCCTGAGAAGAAAGGAGGGGTTTTTCTGGCGGTCAAGCCGACCCACCTGCAGCAGCAGAATCGTTGCCGGAGGAAGTGTTAAATCCGTTGCTGTTGATATCGGACTGTGTATTGCGGAGCATATCTCTTCTCCGTCTATGTGGTTGGAAATATACCTTATTTTCTTTTCAGGGGCGATATTCCTGGAGCTGAACCGCCTTTTTTGAGAAGGGGAGACTGCAACAAAAGAAGTGGTAAATGGACTGAGTATTTTGAAGAACCCGCTTATCCATCCGGCAGTGCTGTCTCCGTTTACCATGTCCACGTGGGGAGTGAATATAACGGTGCTGCATGCTGTGAAAAAGGTCGAGGCGTAGCCCCACAGTGCAGATTGCAGGTTGTGGATATGGATCTGTTCAATGTCATGTTCTGAAATAATTTTTCGGGCAGTGAGGAGGCCTGTGATGGAAAAGAACCTGCTGCGGGGAACCATTGTCAGCTGATGGTGCGGCAGGACCTCTTTCAGGGCTTTTGGTATTCTGCTGTCGTCACTGGAAACAAGTACCCGAAACTCAATATCCTCTCCCTGGAAAACCCGAAGAATAGAGAGGATATGCCGGGTGATCCCACTTTTGTATGGTTCGTAGAAGAGGAGCAGTATTTTTCTTTTTTTCCGGTTCATTGCGATGTGGCAGCTTTTTTTTGCTCCACTCAGAGATGCTGCACCATGGGCTGGTCTCCCAACCGCAGCAGGACAGATGAGCCCTGGTCGTCAATCACCTCGACGGGCCTGTTTTGTAATTCTTCGGGAAGGAGGTCGGATGGATTGAAACTGAGCTGAACACGGCCTGTCTCCGCATGTCTTCCCTGGAGTACCAGGCTGGCCTGACGGGCCCAGGGCCAGTGCAGGTTGTTGTCTTCAAAGGTGATGCCTCCAATGCCTGCGGCTGAATTTCCAAACGGCAGAAGAAACCTGTAACTCTCTCCTGTTCTGCCCTCCCGGATGGGAAAGTTCAGCCAGCCCTGCCAGTTGGCCGGGATCGTTTTTCTCGTCCCCGAAGAAGGTGACGGCCAGGAATCGCCGTCTTTCCGGAGCAGCACCAGAGTCAGACTCTTTCCGGGATTATTAATGAGTATTCTCAGCCTGGCAACAGGGGATTTTGAGCCGGGATACACATCCATCCACAGGTAATTTTTGACGGGAATAATTCCATTCTGGTTTATGGGGCCGAATTTCCTCGGTGCACTGAGGGGGGAAAAAGACAATTCAGGTGCGCTTATGCAGCGGTTTTTTTCATCCAGCCCGGAATAACTGGGGTGGAAGACCCCGGGATTGTAGACTGCGGCGAATCGAATGCTGCCATCCTGCAACAGTTCACTGGTGCTTTTATCTGTGAACGCGGGGTGGTAATAGACGGCTCCTGTCTGTAATGCACCATTTACAAAATAGTAGGCCATGACCATGGTGCTGCCGTAGAGCACCCTGTCAGTCGGGCCTGCTTTGGAAAGCAGGAGTTGCGGCTGACTTTTGCTGAAGGCCAGGGGCTGGCGTTTGATCATGTGTGCCCGGACTGTTTCAACCTGTACCATGCCGGGGGCCATGGTTTCCAGAATGTAGGCCGTAAGAACTGCAAGTAGTACAACGGCTGGAAAACGGGAGGAGATTCCAAGCCGCGCCAGGGGTTTTCTTGTCGGGTGAAAAAGGCCTGTCCCCAGCGTGACCAGAAACTGCGGCAGGGCTCCAAACAGGACAACGGCAAATGGTATAAACAGTCTGAAGAACAGAGCAGCATTGGGTGTGAGTGCATGTGAGTGAAAAAGGCTTGCGATGAGGACGCAGAAATAGACTGCAAGAAAAACAGTCATCCTTTTTCGTCTCTTTTCCTCCAGAAGGAAAAAACCGGTAAGAGTTGCAGGAAGCAGGACGATTAATGATCCGATAAAGGCTGTTTTATAGCGCACAAGCTGGATGATGATTTCCAGAATATTTTTGAAAAAAGCCGCTGTAACTTCCTTTATATTATTGAATAAGTGCAGTGGGTTCACTATGGAATACCCCTGGAATTGCTCTCCCAGCGGCGTGAAGACAAGAATGATTCCGCAGGCAGTGAAGGAAAGGAGGAGGATGGTGAAGAGCTGCTTGCGCCGGGTTTTCTCTGACAGTAACAGTGAGAGTAAAATTGAGATAAGTGTCAGGATAATGCTGATGGGGTGTATGGCCAGAACGGTAAGGGAACCAAGGATAAGGGTGAGGGGTGCGAAACCGTCTCTGGAGAGTATCCTGGCCCAGATGAACAGGCTGAGCATCATGGCCAGATTGCCGGGGGTAAGGTAGTGGATTCCTGATCCGGGGAAGACCTTGAATGCCACAAGGATGAGGGTTATTCCGGCAACGGTTCTCCCCCATAATGTACTGAGGAGGCATGAAAATGCCACTCCCCAGAAGAGGGGGGCCAGGAGCCACAGAATCCTGTAACTGCGCGTGAGGTCATTGCTGAAGTGAGTAATGGAGAGGAGAAGAGTGGAAAAGAGAGGGTGATAGGCAGGAAAGGCAAATCCGGCGATTTCACTCTGCCTCATGATATCAGGTTCTGACGGGAGATTGTGGAATTGTGTTTTCAGGTCAGTCAGTGCCCTGCAGTCACGGGCGGGACACTCCCGGCTTACCTCTGTCCTTGTGAGATATGCAAGGCTGTCGTCAACTTCCGGAAGCTGGTCCCGCTGAGTGAGAGGTCCGGAGACGAGATAGCCCTGCACCGATATCCATACAGCCAGACCAAGCAGGAAGATGGTCCAGGAGATGAACGGCTGACGGTTCTCCTGTGAACTTCTGACGGTATGAAAAGGGGACAAAGGTCTGGACATCACCTGTTTTTTCCGTTGGCATGTGTTTCTTTGACAATGGTGTCGATGAGTCGTTCAAATATACCCAGGGCGGAGAGTTGCAGCCCGGCAAGTACCAGCAGGGCACCGGTTGAGATATAACCCCAGTGGTAGCTGATGGAGAGGGAGGTCAGGTAGTCCCGCAGTGGTCCCAGGTTGAGCAGGATACCTGAAATGATGAGCAGGGGACCTGCAAATATCATTTTCTTGATGGAGAAGGTATGGAGCAGGAACAGCTCAAGGGCTGAGTTTTTCCGTACCTGACTGCCCAGGGAGGAGGTGATGCGTTCCGCGACAATTCCGATGGACAAAAGGGTAAGACCGGCGAGGATAAGGGTGTTGATGGTGAGGAGCCGATAGATGCTGCCGTCTGGAAAGCTGTTGTGAATGATTTTTGAGTAGAGGGGAGACGCTCCGTACAGCGCTGCTATCAGGATCAGGACGGCACCACTGCTGCCAAAGAATTTCAGGGGACGATAGGTGATGGCGATTTCGGTGATGGCGAGTAGGAAACGAAAACCGTCTTTAAAGACCGATAATTTTGATACCCCCTGGCGTTCATCATAGGGCATTTCAATTTCGTGGAAGGTGACAGCATCTTTGAGCAGTGCTCTGCAGGTCATTGCAGGGGTGAAGTGGAGTCCATCCGGCAGTGGGAGAATCTGCTCCAGGGACTCTTTCCTGATAACGCGCATGCCACTTGCGGTATCCTTTACCTTGACGCCGGTGAGAAAGGACATGAGCCGGGCATAAAAGAGATTGCCGATCCGTCGGATACGGGGCATCTTACTTTTCTGGTGCATCCTGCAACCGGTGACAATATCAGCCGGCATCTCAATCAGACAGCGACACAGAGGGGCGAAAAACAACGGGTCACAGGTTCCGTCTCCGTCAAGGAAGCTGAGGATATCCCCCTCTGCCCTTTGGAAACCTTTTTTGATGGCGGCGCCATAGCCCTGGTTTTCAGCAAAGTTGATGAGGGTGACGTCTTGGAACGATGCGGCGATTTCGGCTGTCCGGTCTGTGCTGCCATCATTGACGACAATCACTTCAACGTGACTGAGCCCGGTTTCCTGCATGATACGATCTCTGGCATCAAGGCATCGGCTGATTGTTGTACCGATGGCATCTTCCTCGTTCAGGGCCGGGATGACTATGCTGAGTTTTTTGAGTCGGGACAAGGGCGTCACTTTCTGCTTGGTAAAACGCTGAATGCTCTTATATGATTGAATGGTGGAACATGTTGATAAGTTTATGTTATTGATAATAACCGTTTTTGAGAATCCTCTCAAAGAAAAACTGTTGTATGATCAAAAAGTTTGTATAGTTACCGCAAATCTGTGACCATGGAAGTTGACGCACAAAACAAGCAGCAGTGGTAATGAGATGATAAAGAAAAAACGATCCGCGATCTCCCTTGATGCCATCGTCAAGGGAGCTCAGATTCTTCTCCCGCATCCGCGCACAGGGTTGAAACTGGCGCGAATTCAGGCAGAGAAGAGATTCTTTCCCCTTCTGAATCCCAGAAGGAAAAGCGGCTGTGCACGAAAAATTCATCAGCTTTCCATCCGGATCACCGATCTCTGCAACCTTCGATGTCACACCTGCGGCCAGTGGGGAGATAATGGTTTCCTCCACGGCTGCAATTCCCGTGAATTAAAAGAGAGGGAGGTTAACGGCGCACGATACCTGGAACTCTTTGATGACCTTGTTGCTCACGGACACCGGCCCAATCTGTACATATGGGGTGGCGAACCCACCATGTACCGTTCACTGCCGGATGTGCTTCATGGTGCTGCGGAGCGGAAGATGCCGACCTCAATTGTGTCCAACGGCCATGGAGTTGCCGCTTTGTCCGGAGAGCTGATTGAAAGTGGCCTGTATCTTCTGCAGTTGTCAATTGACGGTCATAACAGTAGCATTCACAATGGTTCACGTCCCGCCGCCGGAAAGGGCGACGCCTTTGATGATATTGTCAAGGGACTGGAAGCGATCCGCAGCCTGAAGAAAGGGCGGCCCGGCCTGCCTATTGTTGCCTCACTCACAGTGATCTCCAGACAGAATATGCACCATCTGGTGGATATTTATCATCGTTTCAGGAATTTTGTCGATATCTTCGTTTTTTATCCATCCTGGTGGATCAGTGAAGAACGGGCGGAAGCACATGAAGCTGATTTTTCACGGCGTTTCGGCTTCGAGCCAAAGCTGCACCGGGGGTGGATCGGGAGCTGGAAGCCTGACGACTATGAAAGTCTGGCACAGCAGATTAAGGAGCTGAAATCACTGTCACGCTCGTTTTCCGCACCATCTGTCACCTTTGTTCCTGATGTTACAGGTCGTGAGGAGCTGGAGAAATATTACAGCAGCCACCGGGAAACCTTCGGTTATGACGAGTGCGTTTCTATCTTTCAGGCCGTGGAGCTTGACTCCAACGGTGATATGTCACCCTGCCGGGATTACCACGATTATATCATTGGTAATGTGAAGGAGAAGACCATATCAGAACTGTGGAACTCGGAGAGATATCTCAGGTTTCGCAAAAGTCTCCAGCAGGATGGTCTTATGCCGGTCTGCAGTCGTTGCTGTGGATTAATGGGATATTGATGAGGTGAACTGCCAGGGACAGCGAATGCTCACGGATCCAGGATGACTTTTGCTGGATTTCAATATTGCTCTTTCTCTGCTTCAGAGTGATGATATTGAAAAAAACATAAAAAGTGTTTTCAGCTCATGACTCAGATAGTTCAGAGAGTAATTTCTGAGGAAATAATTATTCCAGATCATCTTTGTTGACAACCAGGCCAGCTGCCAGCATCTCCTCCCGCAGTTTTGTTTTCGGATAGGGGGTGATGTACTGAACATAAATAGCGTCCGGTAACAGACTGCGTATCTGCTGCAGCATTTTTCTGATGGACTCCCTGGTGTCATTTGCAAAACCGACGATGGTTCCGGCGATGATGGCCATGTTATGTTTCCTCAGTATGGCGGGTGCCTGCTGGTTGATTTAGGGACTGGTGGGCTTTTTTCTAAACCAGGTCAAGAATATGAACATCATGCTCCCTGACAGAACCGGCCAGGGTGAGGTTGGGAAGACGACACACTGTTTCCAGTATATCGGAAGTGTCTGGCATTGCAAAAAGGAGAATATTCATAAGGACCTCTCCTGGGTTTTAGAAAAAGTGTTATCTTTCTGAACCCGTGATGAAAAGCCGGGAACTGCCGGAGTGGTGTCCTGATTTCACCTGCTTTCCCGCGTGGGTGACAAACATTCACAAATTCAGGTTTTAGTATTGTATCCAGATATGTCAGGGAGGTCTTCTTTGTCCAGCTTTTCCATAATCATGGCAATGGTATCTGCGGCCATGATGAGGTCTTCCTTTCTGTGATCTGCTGTGATTGAGGCCCTTAAAATTGCCTTTCCAGCTGGTACGACGGGTGGAAACACTGCATGGATATAAAGGTCCTGTTCATGACATATTTTTGCTGCAACGGCGGCTTTAATAGGGTTGCCGACAAAAACAGGGACAATGGATGTGACGGAGTGGCCAACCCTCACACCTGATGACCGCAGGGTGTTTTTGAACAATTCCGTGTTCTCATTGAGTCTGCCCAGGAGTTCTTCCCGTTCTGTTTCAAAGATCTTCAATCCTGCCAGTGCTGCTGCGGCCATACTGGCGGAGAGGGCAATGGAATAGATGAAGCCACGGGATTCGTGACGCAGGTAATTGACAATTTTTCTGGATGAGGCGATGTATCCTCCTGCGGCGGGGATGGATTTTGAGAGAGTTGCCATGGTGATGCTGATGTCGTCGGCTGGAATATTGAAATATTCTGTGATACCGCCGCCGGTTTTTCCGAGAACATACATGGAATGGCACTCATCAACCATGAGATGTGCATTATATTTTTTACATAATGCAGCGATCTGTGGAATGTCTGCTGTTTCTCCGGACATGCTGAAAATG
>JAMOMO010000384.1 GCA_027067035.1 Desulfobulbaceae bacterium | reverse complement strand
TGATAACCGCTTTGAACTGATGGGTTCTGCCTTTGAGTTCCTTCAGACGGCCCCTGTTGATGGATTCGGCACTGGCATTATGGGTACTGAGGGTTATATATCCCTCTTCATCATCCGGGACAAAATCAGGGATATACCGGGCGGCAAGGCTTTCGATGGTAGACGGATCAAGGCGATTCTCCCGCACCTGATTCAGAATATGGATAAACTCTTCATCTGACTGACGATAGATATGTTTCAGCTCGATGCTCAACAGGTCTGTCTCTGCCAGCGCCCTGCTGGAAAAGAAATAGACCGAATCATAATACTCTTTCAGGAGCTGCCACTCATGCTGCCTGGCCACAGGTGAGAGCTGATGAAGATCACCGATCATGAGCAGCTGCACCCCACCAAAGGGCTGCTGGCTGCGGCGATACCGTCTCAGCACCGCATCCACTGCATCAAGGAGGTCGGCCCGCACCATACTGATCTCATCAATCACCAGCAGATCAAGACTCTGAATTATCTGTTTCTTCTCCTTGGAAAAACGAAACTGCCGCTGCCTGCTCTGATCATAGGCATCACTACCCGGGATATAGGGCCCAAAGGGCAGCTGAAAAAAGGAGTGCAGGGTAACCCCGCCGGCATTCATTGCTGCAACACCGGTGGGCGCAGTGATGATCATCCGCTTGGGACTCTCCTTCTGCAGCCTGTGCAGAAAAGTTGTCTTTCCTGTTCCGGCCTTTCCGGTCAAGAAGATGTTTGTCCCGGTATACTGGACAAACTCGGCTGCAAGCAGCAATTCTCTGTTTTCAATTATCATTTCCAAAAACTGTCCCATGGTACTGTAAAATCGGTGATCACCCTTTCTGCCGCCGCAACACAGCCGAAATTCCGCGCCAAATAAAGCAAAAACATCCTTGACATGAAAGCATTGAAATCATATCATTTTCTTAAGTTTTCGTGAAGCACTATCGTCCCTATCCCCGGAACATATACAGAGAGACAATTTCCCCTCACCATGCCCCCCTGCCAGCCATCATTTCACAGCCGTCTCTCTTCCTGGCTGCACATAGTCACCATTGTATTCTTTCTGCTGCTTTCAGCCCACTCAGCCCACTCATCCTTAGCGGCACAGGAACACAGCACGGCAGCAGCAAAGAAGGTTCTTATTATCCATTCATTTCATAAGGGGCTTGCCTGGACTGACGGGATAGAGAGAGGTATCCGCAGCATCCTCAAGGAATCACCGGACACCCGGATTTACACCGAATACCTGGATTCAAAAAGGCATGACCTCGCCATGGTCCAGGGCCCGTTTGCCCGATACCTGCGCAGTAAATACCAAAACTTCACCCCTGATATCATCATTGTTTCCGGTGATAATGCCCTCACATTCCTTCGTGGTGAACCTGTTGAAGATTTTATCGGAGTCCCGGTCATCTTCTGTGCGGTCGAAAAACCGGACAGAGAAAGGCTGCAGGAAATCAGCCCTCAGATAACCGGTACTGCTATCGCAATCTCGCCTGTTGAGACAATCAGAATAATCGAGAGACTGCAACCACAAAGCAGGAGACTGTTCATCATCAGCGGGACAGGTCCGTCGGCGCAAAGACAGAGAAAACAGACAGAACAGGCACTACACCCCTACACTCAAAAGATAGCACTCACCTGGTGGAATAAACTGGCAAAAGCCGAACTGATAAAAAGACTTGCCACCCTGAACAAAGACGATGCCGTACTCCTCCTTGACTACAGTCATGACCCTCAGGGAAACAGCTATTCTCCCGAAGAGAGTGCCCGTTTCATCGTCTCCGCCACCAATGCCCCGGTCTACGGCCTCTGGGATTATTACCTGGGGACCGGGGTGGTCGGAGGCCGCATGGCCAGTTCAGAAAAGCAGGGGCAAACGGCTGCCATACTGGCAAAACGCTACTTTAATACTGCTTCTCTCCAGGATATCGTCCAGAACAGCCCCAACGAGAACATGTTTGATATCAGCGCATTGCAGGCTCACGGAATAGATTTCACCAATCTTCCGGGAGATGCCAGAATATCAGGTGCACCGCTGGTCTCGCAGACACGATTATTCATAAGCATAGCCGCAGCCCTTCTCATTGCCCTTCTTGCCGCGTTTCTTATCTACACCCTGAAATCACTCTTCAACTATAAAACACAACTCGTCAAGTTTATCAGCCGCAGTGTCCTTTTTATCAGCAGCAGCTTCATGCTCTGCCTTCTCATCATTATTATTGTCGGAAAATACGTGGAATACCAGCGTTCAATTTCTTTTTATTACGAACAGTTGCTCGAAACAAAAAGACAGACCCTCATCATGATGGTGGGACAGGCCGTAAACCTTGTGGAGCAGGGGAAGAAACAGACATATATCCCCGATGACCAGCTCAAGCAAAAGCTTTTACAGCAGATCACCGCATTCTCATTTCTGGAAAACGCAGGGTACCTCTTTGTTCTTGATTACAGCGGGACCATACTCGCCCACGGAGCCGATCCGCGAATGGTTGGCAGAAATGCCCTGATGCTGGAAGACCCGGACGGCATATACCCTGGTCGGGAGGTTATCCGCATTGCACAACAGACCAATGGTGATTTCATATCCTACCGGTGGCCCAAACCGCAGGAAAAACAGCCCATACCGAAACTCACCTATTCAAAGGGGATTCAGGACTGGAAGTGGGCCATCGCCTGCGGGCTCTATCTTGATGACATCAACTCTCTGGTGGCCAAAGAGCGGGAAAAACAAAATCAGTTTTTCCTGAAAGAACTCTCTTTTTATCTCATCATCGGTATCTTCGGCCTTCTTTTCCTGTCCATTGTCTCCCGGCGACTGAGTCAGCAGATTCAAAAGGAAATCACCTCCCTTGAAATGGGGCTGCATGACCAGGACGAAAAGAGCAGCAATCTCCAGTCCGGCAAGTATAAGATACTCGAATTCAACACCATCGCCTCCAGAGTCAGGGCCGCCTTCTCAGACCTTGCCAGGGCAAATGCACGGCTCCGCGCCAATGAACAGCAGTTTATCAATGCCCTCCAATCGTCACCTGATGCAATGCTGCTCATTGATGAGGAAAAAGTGGTTGACTGCAACAAACCTGCAGCGGTAATGCTTGGTTATGATGACCCCGGGGATCTGCTTAATCTTCATCCAAGCCAGATCTCACCGCCACTGCAACCGGACGGAAAGAAATCAGCTGAAAAAGCCGGAGAAATAATCGCCACCACCATCAGCCAGGGAACCAATCGTTTTGAGTGGGTGCACCTGCGTAAAAACGGAACCCCTATCACCATCGAGGTAACACTCACACTCTCACCCGTAACAGTCACTGATTCCAGGACCCTGCTGCAGTGCGTCTGGCGCGATCTCACCATGGAAAAAGAGCTCTCCAGACAGATGCAGGAGGTGGAAAAACAGCGAAAAATCAGCCTGGAGACAAGTGAGCAGATGAACCGCCTCATGAGTGGACGGGAAGAACGAATCATCGAAATCAAGAGGGAGGTCAACGCATTACTGCAGGAACTGGGAAGGAAAGCCAAGTACGGCCGCAACAGTGATATTGCAGCGGTTTCCCTGGATGAAGAAAAAAATCATGACGGGGACATACAGTCATGAAATCCAGAGTAGCCTTCTACATCATCCCGCTCACCCTGATACTCTTTGGCACCATTGCCTCCTGGATGACATTCTCAGCACTCCAGGCCGGAGAACATCGTAAGCTGGACCTCATGGTTGACAAAACCACAAAGTCCTGGAGCGAAACCATTGAACGGCAATTCAAGCTTTGCAGGGGAGCCACATCCTTTATCCGGAACGGTGCCACCCTGCTGCCAGTCCTGGACCGTACACAATTCCAGGTCTTGACAAAGACACCGCTGAAAGAACACAACTCCTTTCTGTTCATCGCCTGGGCCCCTGAAATAACGGCAGCCAAACGACACAGTTTTGAGGCCCGCTTACAAAGCATGCACTCCCCCAACAGTACAATAACAGCATACCAGCCTGCCGGAGAGACCCTTGTGGAGGAAGGCAACCGGCCGGAATATCATCCGATTATCTTTATTGAACCGCCAGCCACTGCAGAAAATCTTCTGGGATACAACCTGACAGGTAATCAGAAGTGGCGTTCCACAATGATTCTGGCCATGGAAAGCGGGGCCTCCATACCATCGGCGCCGATTTCCTTTCCGCCGGCCGATATGACTGAAAATGCATTCTTCCTCTTCACCCCTCTATACAACCGATCCACCGGCTCCAGTGTTATTGAACGGCGCTCAAATTTCCGCGGCTTCATTGTCGCTGCCATTGGTTTCCGTCCCCTTATCGAAACGGCCCTTCCAGCTCTCAAAGAAAAAAATTATGACTTCTGGCTCTACGACACCACCGAAAACAATAAACTTGTGTACTGCACCCTTTTCCCCGAAGGGAGCAGCGGTCCGGTACCTGAGCCCGACAGGGTACATTCTCCCGGAAACTTTGTTGAAGGCTACACTCACACCTTTGGTGGAAGAAAATACACCATGCTTTTCAGGGCCACCCCAAAACTCATCAAGTCCTACCAGACCACCATCCCCACAGTTGCTGCGGGATTGGTTTTTGCCATTTCAAGTCTCTTTACAATGTTTATCTTCTTCCAGGTCAGGAATAGAATAATCGTTGAAGAACAGGTCATTACCCGAACAAGCCAGCTTCAGGAAAGCGAAAACCGCTATCGCAGACTGGCAAAGTCAATGGAGGCCGGTGAAAAACAGCTGCAGACACTTCTTGCAAATATCCAGGTTGGAATGGTTATCATCGATACCAGCAACCATGAAATTGTCTTTGTCAACAAAACAGCCTCAGATATGATAGGGCTTCCCCCGGAGAAAATAAGGGGTGAGATATGCCATTCCTTTATCTGCCCGGCCAGAACGGGAACCTGCCCATACGGCACACTTGACTCAGTGATTGACAACTCGGAACAGTCCCTGCTGTGTCATGATGGCACCGAGTTACCTATTCTGAAGACCGTCAAGCGGATAGAGTATCAGGACCGCAACTGCCTCCTTGAGTCCTTTGTCAACATCTCTTCCCTGTTAAAGGCCCGGAAACAGAACGAGGAGTATCTGGCGGAACTTGTAAGAAACAGAAAGATTCTTCTCAGTATGATGGAAGATGCTGAAGAAGGAAGACAGGTCGCCATCGAGGCAAACAGGGCACTGGCCCGCGTTAAACTCGCCATTGACGGCTCAAGTGATGCCATAGCGATGTCCAGTGGAGATGGTCGCCACTTCTATCAGAACGCCACCTTTACCCAGCTCTTCGGATACACCCTGGAGGAGATGAAAGCCATTGGACCCGCCTCGCTCTATGCCGACAAAGAGATCGCCCAAACACTCCATGATGACCTCATGCAGGGAAAATCCTGGCATGGCGAGACAGAGATGATAAGTAAAGACGGCACAATTCTCTCCATTGCCATACGGGCGGATGCCATTCTTGACAATAACGGTACAGTAACAAGTCTTATCGGAGTCCACAGAGACATCACCACGGTCAAACAACGGGAAAAACGGGAATCACTGCTCAATGAACTGCAGAAGAACTTATTCAAACCCGCCCCCCTTGCCAAAAAAATAGGACAGATAACCGCAGCAATCATTCCAATGGTAAATGCGGATTTCTGCCGTATCTGGCTCATCCGGAATGGTGACCGTTGTGAGAAGGGCTGTTTCCATGCAGACGCCCCCGAAGGAAGTGACGGATTCTGTAATCGGGAAAGGTGTCTCCACCTTGTGTCCAGTTCCGGCCGCTATACCCATATCAACAGGGAACCACACCGCAGGGTTCCTCTGGGTGCATATAAGATTGGTCTTATTGCCTCGGGAAAAAATGACCGCTTCCTGACCAACGATGTTCAAACCGATCCCAGGGTACACAACCATGAGTGGGCGGCGGAACTTGGACTGCAATCCTTTGCAGGCTACCAGATACTCAACGGGAGAAGTCAGTGTATCGGCGTTTTTGCCCTGTTCTCCAAGCGGAAAATAACCTCTGAGGAAGACCTTTTCCTTGAAGGTATCGCTCACCTGAGTTCACAGATTGTTCTGCTCAGCCAGGCCGAGGAACACCTGCAGACCCTGCTTCTCGAAAAAGATGAGGTCAACAGAAAACTTGCCAGGCAAACCGAAATTGCCAAGCAGATGGCAGCTGAAGCAGAGCTGGCCACGCGTGCCAAAAGTGAGTTTCTCGCCAATATGAGTCACGAAATCCGCACGCCCTTGAACGGGGTCATCGGGATGAGTGGTCTCCTGCTCGATACACCCCTCAATGACCAGCAGCTCCATTTTGCGGGAATAACCCATTCCAGCGCAAAGACACTGCTCACCCTCATAAATGACATCCTTGACTTCTCCAAGATCGAAGCAGGGAGAATGGAACTGGAAAGCACCCCGTTTTCCCTCCACGCTCTGATGGATGAACTCATTGCCACCATGGATTTCAGTGCCAAAGAAAAAGGCCTGTCCTTACTCTATGAAATAGACGCTGAAATCCCTGAAACACTGGTGGGTGACCCCACACGACTGCGCCAGATACTCACGAATCTCATCGGGAACAGTCTCAAATTCACTGAAAAAGGAGAGGTCAAAGTTGCCATAAATCTGGTTTCAAGGGCAGGGGATCACGCATCTCTCCACTTCAGTGTCCGCGACAGCGGTATCGGCATTTCCAGAGACAAACAGGACAGGCTCTTTACCAAATTCAGCCAGGTGGATGCCTCCACAACACGAAAATTCGGCGGTTCCGGCCTGGGACTCGCCATCAGCAAGGAACTTGTTGAACTCATGGGTGGAGAGATCGGGGTCAACAGCCAGGAGGGAGAAGGTGCCGAGTTCTGGTTCACCGTCAGCCTTGCAGAAACAGACACCCGCTCTGCAGGTGATAACGCTGAGGGCTCTGCTGCAGAGTTACAGCGTGAAGGGGAAATGGAGAAGAAGGATCTTTCAATTCTCCTTGTGGAAGATAACGAAATCTCTCAGATGGTGGCCGTCGGTATCCTGGAACCACTTGGTATGACCATCACAGTGGCTGAAAACGGCAGAGAGGCGATAGAACGCTCCAAGAAGGAATCGTTTGACCTCATTCTCATGGACATAGAAATGCCTGATATCAACGGCTATGAAACAACACATACCATTCGGAAGCAGGGCTGTGATGTACCGATAATCGGTATGTCGGCACATGCCACGGAAGAGTACCAGCAGAAATGCCTGGAAGCCGGAATGAATGATTCCCTCAGCAAACCCATTGATGCCGCAGACCTGCTTGAAAAGATCCGC
>JAMOMO010000383.1 GCA_027067035.1 Desulfobulbaceae bacterium | reverse complement strand
ACCTTTACCCCGGATGCGGATTACGCAGGAGCAGAAGCCGGATTCTCCTATACCGTGGCCGATGATACAGGCCATGAATCCACCGAATTTGTATCGGTAACAGTCAGCAATGAAAATGACGCACCCGTGCAGGCAGGTAATACCCTGGATATCAACGAAGATCAGGCGCTGGTATTTGACAGCGCAACGGTGTCACAATTTATCACAGACAGTGACGGGGACAGCGTAAACCTGACTTCCATCAGCAACGTAACAAACGGCACAGTCACGGAACAAAACGGAACCTACACCTTTAGCCCAAACGCCAATTACCACGGAGCCGCCTCCCTTGACTATTCGGCAACGGACGGCAACGGCGGAACCCTTTCCGGCAGTCTGAACCTCGCGATCACCCCGGTAAACGATGCCACAACTTTTGGTGCAGATATTCTTAACACCACGGAAGAGACAGCCGTCTCCACCACAACGGATATTCTCCTGGCCAACGATACGGATGTGGAAGGGCCCCTTGCCTTTGCAGGGATCGGAGCAGCGTTCCACGGCACTGTGAGCATGGAGGGCGACAATATCACCTTTACCCCCGACACTGACTATTACGGCAATAATGCCGGATTTGACTATCTGGTTGAAGACGCGGACGGCAACCAGGAAAGCACAACGGTTTCCGTAAATGTGACCGGAGTCAATGATACACCGGAACAAATTGCAGATACCCTCAGCACCGGTGAAGATCAGATCATCACCTTCGACGCTGCCACCATCAGCCGCTTTATCAGTGACCCGGACGGGGATATAATCACCATCAGTACAATCACAAATATCAGCAACGGTACAGTCACGGAACAAAACGGCACCTATACCTTTACCCCGGACAGCAATTACCACGGGGATGCAGTGCTTGACTATACCGCAACAGATGGCAACGGTGGAGAACTCTCCGGCAGTCTGCATCTCGATATCCTCTCCGTAAATGACAGTACCGATTTTGGTGACGACAGCCTGCACACCACGGAAGAGACAGCCGTTTCCACCACCATATCCGCACTCCTTGCCAACGACCATGACAACGACGGCACCCTGCAGTTTATCTCCTTTGGCGAAACTGTGCATGGCAGCATAAGCGTTGAAGGCGATACGGTCACCTTTACTCCCGATATGGATTATTCGGGCAATGATGCCGGATTTTACTACACCGTTGAAGACGGGGAAGGCAACCGGGAAAGCAGTCTGGTACAGGTTCAGGTAACTGATATCAATGATGTCCCCGTTGCCCTCCACGATCAGCGCTATATCAGCGAAGACCAGGCCATTATCTTTGACCAGACGGAAATGCAATCCTTTCTCCATGATGCGGACGGCGACACCCTCAGCTTCACCTCCATAACAGAGGTGACAGGTGGAAGTTTTAGTCAGAACAACGGCCAATACACCTTCACTCCCCATGCGGATTACTACGGAACAGGCCATTTCAGCTATAGCGTCAGTGACGGCCGGGGCGGTGAACTGTCCGGTGCCATGGATCTCCATATACTTCCGGTAAATGACCTGCCGCAGATTACTGAAACCACTGCTGTTATGACAGAGGACGGTGAGATCACTTTTGATACAGCAGCGCTTATGGCAGGAGCATCCGATGTTGAGGACGGAGTGGATCTTCGGTTTATGGGGATCACTGCATCGGACCACGGAGACGGCTGGGTGGATGACAGCGGAATGCTGCACTTTCTGCCCGATGATGATTTCTTCGGTACAGCCACCCTCCATTACGGGGTAAGTGACACCGAGGCCGGAACGGGAACCGGACTTATCACCGTTACGGTTCTTGGGGAAAACGATGCCCCTCAGGCGGTGGATGACGATCATATCCTTGCCTGGTCAAATAACAGTTACGATAATGTGTATTCCCCGTTTGTGCTCCTGGCCAATGATTATGATATGGACGGCGATCTTCTAAATATAAGCACTCTGGGAGCTGCTAAGCACGGTACGGTGAGTCTGGACGCAAGCGGGAATCTCCATTACCAGGCCGCAAATGATGACTGGGTGGGAGTGGACAGTTTCAGTTATACCGTAACAGACGGTAACGGCGAAGAGAGCCGGGCCACAGCCACCATTGACGTAAAACTGAACACCTCACCGGATGCCTATTCGGAAATCCTGTTCACACAGGAGGATATCATCAACGTCATTGATCAGGAGACCCTGCTTGCCAACGATTCGGATATTGACGGGGACAGCCTCTTTATTTCTGCGGTGGGCAATGCGGAACACGGCACGGTGAGCCTTGATGCGAACGGCAAAGTGGTTTTCACCCCGGAGCTGAACTACAACAACAACTATCCGGGTCAAGCCAGTTTTGAGTATACGGTGAGTGATGGAATCAGTGATCCGGTTACTGCCGTGGCCTTTGTGGAGATTGATCCGGTGAATGATGCGCCGGTTCTTGTGCCTGAACGGATTGATGGCGCTGTTGAGGATAATTCTTTTTCCTTTACAGCCTCACAGCTTATGACCAACGATTATGATGTGGAAATGCAATCGGCCTACGAAACAGATTCCATTACTTTTACGGGAATTGTGGGGGCAGCCCATGGCAGCCTTGCCTATGATCCGGCCAGTGATACCATTTACTATGTCCCTGTTGCCAATTTTTGCGGTGTGGAAACTTTTCAATACCAGGTAACAGACTCCTTCGGGGCAGTGAGTACATGCACATCTGAAATTTATGTGCAGCCTGTGAATGACAACCCGATTGCCCAAGAGGATATCGCCTCCCCTGCAGAGACCTATATATGGAATAAATACAGTATTGCAGGGCTGGTAGCCAACGACTTTGATGTGGACGGTGACAGCCTCACCATTGTCAACCCGTATGTCAGTTCCGGCTCTGCCGACGTGAAAATTGAAGACGGCTATCTCTGGGTAAAGCCCTCCACAGGGCAGCACAACGTTGAAATAAGCTATACAGTTTCCGACGGCCATGGCGGTACTGCTCCGAGCCGTTTAATTATGAACCAGATTGTTGAACACAACTTTGCTCCTGAAATTTCTATTAATCTGGCCGGATGGACGGTTGATGGGGCTAACGGATTTTATAATGTGGATTTTTATGTTTCCACACAAGATAGAAACCCGGGAGATATTGTGACAGTATCTGCGGCCCAGGTAAGTTGGGGAGGAACTGTTACCAAGCAGTCAAACACTCTGTTTAAATACGCTGGTATTCTGGTCTACCACAGCACCAGCTCTTTTACATTGACAGCCTCAGACCAACAGGGAGCGTCAGGTACAATTTATGTTCAAATGCAGGGAGGGACAGAGCCTGGACTTGGCTATTACGACTATACTTTCAGCTATATATACAGCCCGGTAGTTCTCGATCTCGACGGTGACGGAGTGGAGCTCCTTGGAATCGAAGAAGGTGTCACCTTCGACTGGAACAGTGACACTGTCGCGGAATCCACAGGATGGGTGGCAGCAGATGACGGCTTCCTGGCCTACGATTATGACCATGACGGCACTGTCACCAAAGCGGATGAGCTGGTACTGAAAGACTATCTGCCGGGAGCCACAACAGACCTTGAGGGCCTGAAGGCTTTTGATTCAAATAATGACGGTATTTTCAGTAAAGCAGATGAGTCCTGGAGAGATTTCGGTGTGTGGCAGGACAAGAACACAAATGGTGTCAGCGACGAAGGAGAGTTTCAATCCCTTGAAGATGCTGGAATAACAGCCATTGAGCTTGAAAGCGATGGCCACCAGGAAGATGTGGCAGGAAATACTGTGTATGGTTCTGCCGCTTACCACAATGATGACGGCACCATCGGCGAACTTGCTGATGTGGCATTACAGGGTGAAGATATAGCAGTTCAGGATGCGGAATCCGAATCTGATGAGGCAGTGATAAATAACAGCAATCCCGGTTCAGAGGAATCTCCTTCTGCAGAGCCACAAAGCGATGCGACAGGGCCGGAATCGCAGCAGGAAACAGAGGATGTGGCAATCCCTGATGAGGCAGAAATCAATCGGATTGCTCAGCAGATTCAATCAGATGCCGCTGCCGGAGCACAGACTGATGATAGCGGCCTTGACACAACAACTGATGTCGGGATGGATGATGTGGATTTTGATGACGATGAAGATGATCCCCTTCAGGATGACAGCAGCAGTGACGAACTCTTCCCCATGGCAGCCTGATACATGGTAATGAACAAGAAAAACAGAACAGGAAACTGTGACAGCGCGCTCTTCTGTGTGGCTGTAATGGCAAAACTCAATGGTAACCCCATCAGTGCCCGGCAGATCCGGCATCATTTTGGTAAAAATGATGGTGTACTGGAGCCCATTGAGCTGGCACGGGTCTTTCAAAATATTGGATTCAAAGTCAGGCCGGTAAAAAAGAAGCTTGAGAAAATTAATCCGGGATTGTTTCCCCTTATTGCCCAAGAGGAAACAGGAAACTTTGTTTTGCTGGCCGGGAAAAACGAGAAAGAAAACAAGGTACTTGTGCAGAGGATGGGTGAGGCCAGAGGGCAGTGGCTTGACACTGATCTTTTAACTGAGAATCTGAACGGCAGGTTTCTGCTTCTCAAAAAAAAGGTCCGGCAGCAGGGAGAAGCAGTTCAATTTGGTTTCAGCTGGTTTCTGCAGGCTGCCCGCAAATACTGGACAGTCCTGCGGGATTGTATGCTGGCCTCCTTTTTTGTACAGATATTCGGGCTGCTTTCTCCCCTTATCTTTATGATTGTGATAGATAAGGTACTCAGTAACAACAGCCTTTCCACACTGGATGTTCTAGTTTTTGCCCTGGTGGTAGTTTCCCTGTTTGAAATTGTCCTGAACGGCCTTCGGACCTATCTCATGTCCCATACGGCCAACCGTATTGATCTGATGCTGGGGGTTCAGCTGTTTAAACACCTGATGAGTCTGCCTCTTAGTTATTTTGAATCACGACAGGTGGGTGACACCATTGCCCGGATGAAAGAGCTTGAGAACGTGCGCAGCTTTATCACCGGTACGGCACTTATGCTCATACTTGATCTTTTTTTTCTGCTTGTATTTCTTTTTGTCATGTTTCTCTTCAGCCCCTTTCTGACACTGCTGGTGGTATGTGCCCTTCCACTGCTCTTTGGAGCTTCCTTTCTCCTCACGCCACTTCTTCGAAATAAAATGGAGGACCGCTACGCCGCCGGATCCGGTAAACAGTCCTTTCTGGTAGAAACCCTTGGCGGAATGGAAACCATCAAGGCCAATGCTGCAGAACCCAAAGTACAGGAGGAATGGGAAAAACGCCTGAGTGAGCATGTGAAAATCGGATTTTCCAGCGGACATCTCTCCAACCTTATCAGCCAGACAACAGGCATCATCAGTAAAGTACTTTCCGTGCTGCTCCTCTGGTTTGGTGCAAAAGAGGTACTTCATGGTAATTTGACAGTTGGACAGTTTATTGCCTTTAATATGCTTTCCTCCAGGGTAATTGCTCCGATCCTGCGGCTTTCCCGCCTCTGGAAAGAGTGGCAGCAGGTGAATGTTTCCCTGGCCCGGATAGGTGATATCTTTAACTGTGCAGCTGAACCCGGCTTTGATCCAGGCAGAGTGAGCCTGCCACCTATCAGGGGAGATGTTCGTTTTGAGAATGTTTCGTTCAGATATACACCTGATGGAAAAGAAGTCCTGCAGGGGCTTACATTTTCGGTAAAGGCCGGAGAAGTTATCGGAATAGTGGGTAGCACAGGATCAGGAAAAACCACCCTGGCCAAACTTTTACAACGATTATATGTGCCTGAGAAAGGGAGGATATTCATTGATGGGGTTGATCTTTCCATGGTGGACTGTTCCTGGCTCCGCAGGCAGATCGGCGTGGTTATTCAGGATGGGGTGCTGTTTAATATCTCCATCCGGGATAATATTACACTCAATGTTCCGGACCTGGAAATAGAGGAAGTTATTGAAGCTGCAAAACTGGCTGGAGTCCACGACATGGTACTGGAACTGCCCGAAGGGTACGATACACTTGTGGGAGAAAGAGGCTGTAAACTCTCCACAGGACAACGGCAGCGCCTGGCCATAGCACGGGCACTGGCCACAAATCCTGCCATGCTCATCATGGACGAGGCCACAAGCGGACTTGACTATGAATCGGAACGCCAGGTGCAGGAAAACATGCAGCAGATTTGCCGGGGCCGTACAGTCTTTATCATTGCCCATCGCCTCTCCACTCTCCGCTATGCTGACAGGATCATAAGTCTTGAAAACGGGACCATTGTGGAAGATGACACCCCCGAATCCCTACTGCAGACCGGTGGCAGATTTGCATCTTTAACGGCTATACACAGTGCTGGTTACGTCTGATATGATACGAAAATACCAGGAACAGAACCGTATTCGGCGGGATTTTGAGTTTATGCCGGCCACCATCGAAGTTTTGGATAGCCCCCCCGCACCTTTTTCACGGGTGGTGATCCTCCTGGTTATGCTTTTGGCAGTAGTCGCCATTGCCTGGGCAGTAATCGCCAGAATCGATATTGTTGCATCGGGTACGGGGGTGGTGGTTCCCAAGGGAAGGGTGAAGGTTGTGCAGCCCCTTGAAACAGGGATTATCACCATGATTGCTGTGAAGGATGGTCAGCTGGTAAAACGGGGGGAGTTACTTGTGAAAATGGACTCCACTGAATCCAGTGCCGACCGCAATAATCTCCAACGGGAACTCATTCTCACAAGAATTACCATCTCCCGTATTAAGGCCCAGCTTGCCGGTGACCCCTCTGTATTTCAAAAACCGGAAGGGACTGAAGATGGGGAGATGGCATTACAGCAGAGACTGCTTGAACAGTCTCTGAAGGCACAGAAGGAAAAGGCTGCCGCCCTGGAACATGCTGTACAAAAAGCGGAAGCCGAGCTTCGATCTGTTACAAGCAGGGTGGTATGGCTTGAGGAATCACTGCCCCTTGCAGAACGCCTTTATGAAAAGAAAAAAAGTATGGCCGAAAGAGAGATGATGGCGAGCGGCAGATATCTGCAGGCACAGATGGAAATCAACGATGTCCGCAAAAACCTGGCGACGGAAAAAAATCGTCTTGCGGAGCTTGAACACAGCCTCTCTCTGAAAAAAGATGAGAAGCTGTTGCAGCAAAGTGAATATAGACGAGAACTGTTGAAAGAACTCACTGAATCCAGAGAGAAAGAGGAAGGACTGAGACAACAGCTTTCCAAAGCAAACAACAGATTTGTAAACAGGGAACTGCGATCACCTGCTGACGGAATTGTTCAACAACTTGCAATTAATACCGTTGGTGGGGTCGTTACCGCCGCCCAGCCTCTAATGACTATTGTACCTGTGGATTCCGGTCTTGAGGTTGAAGCCAAGATCC
>JAMOMO010000382.1 GCA_027067035.1 Desulfobulbaceae bacterium | reverse complement strand
TTATCCTGCTGCTCCATGAACTCTTTTTCTTCAGGACCCGTTCTCGGAATTCGGTTGAAAAGTACAAGTATCTTCTCATTGGCTTCGGGGCCATGCTGCTGTTTCTGGGCTACCAGGTTTTTTCGGACCCGGGTTTTCTGATAAACTTTGCAAAAAGTTATGAGATGCGTGATTTTACACTTGCCGAACGGCTGCTGACAGAGGCCAGGGTGGTACTGCACTACATGGGACTGTTTCTCCTGCCCCTCCCGTCACGGATGACGGTCTACTATGATTATCCTGTCTCCGTCTCACTGCTCACTCCCCCCGCAACCCTGCTCAGTTTCCTTACCCTTGGCGGGATGAGTGTTTTTTCAGTGCTGGGGGCAAAAAAATATCCACTGCTCAGCTTTGCGCTGCTATGGACCCTGCTCTGTCTGGTCATTGAGTCCACGGTGCTGCCTCTTGAGCTGGTATTTGAACATCGGTTCTACCTCCCTTCCATCGGTTTTTCACTGCTGCTTGTGGCTGCAAGCTGGCAGCTGTTCGGCTTTTTTTCGAAGAGGAAGTGGGTCTTCTATCTGATCTGGGGGATACTCTGCTGCATCCTGCTGAGTCTTACCTACAGCCGCAACCGGGACTGGCAGAGTGAGCTTTCAATAAGTCTTGATGCAGTGGAAAAAACACCCTTGCTTCCACGGGCGGTGAATAATCTTGCAGGGGCCTATATACGAAGCGGGGATTCCGCGAAGGGTCTGGAAACTCTGGAGCAGGCGTTACGTCTTGATCCAGACAGTGTGGTTGTTCTGGCAAACCTTTTCATGCTTTCGGTGGACCTGAAGCAGGGAGGGCAGGCCGGATATTACCTGCAAAGACTGAAAACGGCCATCAGTGACGGCCATTTCAGCTGTAAACAGAGCAGCAATATTCTTCTTGCCGCAGAAGTACTTGTGCAGAATGGCCGTTTCGGAGATGCAATATTTCTGCTCGAGTCCCTTGGCTCATGCAGGACAAAGAATGCGGTCTATTTCGACAATCTCGGCCTCTGCTACAGCAGGATCGGCAGGCACCGAAAGGCAATGGAAAATTTTGAAAAGGCGTTTGAAAAAAATCCGGGTGATCCCTATATCATTTTCAGCCTCAGCAGGTCGTATCTTTTCAACAACAGGCTTGAAGAGGCTAGACGAACCCTGGAGCGATTAGAGGGAACAGTTATTCCTGAAGATCTGCAGGCGCATCTGGAAAAACTGCGGCGCCATCTGCAGAAGAAAAAAGATCTTCCCTGAATCCGTGAGCATTCCCGGAACCGACTCTCTCCTCTGCGGGGGAGTTTTCTCTGACCAGCCGACTGTTTTCTGACTGACCTCAGGCTGTTATCCCGACACTTCAGAGCCTGTTTTATTCCTGAAAGGTGAATTTGCAGTCCTGAAGCAGAAATTAAATTTGATCAAAAATGTCCTGATTACGCCTTAAGTGCTAAAGAAATAAAGGATATTCTTGATTGCCTTCTTTTTTTATTTTCCAAAAACCCGCTTGACATTGACTACCATATTGTGGCAACATAACACCATTGTTGGGATTTGCTCTCAATATGAAGTGCTTACCGTCTGGCAAAGGTTCTTAGACGTAACTACTTGTAAATAAGATGTTTAATTGAGTTCGAAAACGGCCTGCACGGCTTTTCCGGCAGCAATGGTCTGTCCTGACTTTCGGGAAGCAGGCTCGTTGTTAAAAATGTTTCAAGAGGAGGAACAATGCCCATCTTAAGTTATCTGGTGTTACCCCAGGATGGAGCCATGGATCAGCTATGCTCCGATCTGGCCAACATGGACTATTGTGAAATCATTCCGGCTGACAATCAGGAGGTGGTGGTTCTGGTGACTGACACCCCTGATGAAAAAGTTGAAAAGACTCTTCAGGAAACGTTGAAAAACCTACCTTCATTACAATCATTCAGCATGACCTATGGTCATAATGCCGTATAACAAACAGGGAGAAAAAAAGAGGATAATATGAAGCTAAACAGAAGATCATTCATTAAGTCTGCGGCTGCAGGCAGTGCCATTGCAGCGGCTGGGTCAATTTTCCCTGGAATCAGCTTTGCCAACTGGAAAGAACAGCAGGATCCCTCAGGACAGATCACCTGGAAAAAAGCGCCATGTCGTTTCTGCGGAACCGGCTGCGGTGTGCTGGTGGGTGTTTCCGGAGATCGCGCCGTGGCAGTCAAAGGCGATCCCAACTGCAGTGTCAACAAGGGATTGTGCTGTGTAAAAGGATTCCATGTGGTACAGGCCCTGTATGGCAAGGACAGGCTTCGCACCGCCCAGGTCAGAAGGGGCGGCAAGATGGTGGAGGTACCCATTTCAGAGGCTCTTGATATCATTGCGGCAAAGATGAAAGAGACCATCAAGCAGACGGGTAAGGATTCCGTGGCCATGTATGGTTCCGGTCAGTGGACCATTCCTGACGGCTATGTTGCCTCCAAGCTGTTCAAAGGCTGTATCGGCACCAACAACGTTGAGGCCAATGCCAGACTCTGCATGGCCAGTGCTGTTACCGGTTTTATGACATCCTTCGGTATTGATGAGCCCATGGGCTGTTATGAGGATATCGAGCATGCCGATGTCTTTGTGACCTGGGGAAATAATATGGCGGAGATGCATCCGGTGCTGTTCTCCCGTATGCTTGCCTCCCGCAAACGTCGTAAAAATGTTCAGATCATTGATCTTGCAACCCGTTCCACCCGTTCCAGTCAGGCATCTGACAGATCAATCCTCTTTAAACCCAATACCGATCTGGCCGTGGCCAATGCCATCTGTTATGAGATCATACGTAATGACTGGGTTGACTGGGATTTTGTCAAGAAACATACCACCTTCCATAAGGGCAAGACCAATATCGGTTATGGAACCGAGGATCACTTCAAGTTCAAAGATGCCCCCGAGGACATCAGCTTTGAAGAGTACAAGGAGTTTCTGAGCGACTACACCCCGGAGAAAGTGGAAAAAATCTCCGGTGTTTCAGCCCTGGAGATCAAGTATCTCGCCTCTCTGTACGGTGATCCGAGTAAAAAGTGTACCTCTTTCTGGTGCATGGGAATGAATCAGCACGTGAGGGGAACCTGGATCAATAACCTGGTCTATAATATTCATCTTCTCACCGGAAAGATTTCAACTCCCGGCAACAGCCCGTTCTCTCTCACCGGCCAGCCAAGTGCCTGTGGAACCGTTCGTGAGGTTGGAACCCTGACCCATAAACTGCCCCACGGTGTTGTCATGAAGGAGGAACATCGCAAGATGGCTGCCGAAATCTGGGACGTGCCACTTGCCAATATCGACCCCAAACCCACCTATCATACCGTGGAGATGTTCCGGGCCCTGGATCGTGGAGATATTCGCTTTATCTGGATTCAGGTGACCAATCCCATGATCACCATGCCGAATCTGAATCGCTATCGGAATGGTGCGTTAAAGGATGACAGGTTCATCGTGGTCTCTGATGTGTACCCGACTCCCACCACCGATGTCGCCGATGTTATTCTGCCGGCCGCCATGTGGGTTGAGCAGGAGGGTATGTTTGGAAACTCCGAACGCCGCACCCAGCATTTTGACCGCATCGTTCCCGGTCCCGGTGAGACCATGTCGGACACCTGGCAGATCATAGAGGTTGCCAGAAGACTCGGGTATGAAAAACAGTTTCCCTGGGGAGAAGACGAGTATATCGGAAAGATCTGGGAAGAGTATCGACGTTTCCACGACTCTCCAAAACACAATATGGCACCCTACACGGTCCTTAAAAAACGCTCCGGTGTCCAGTGGCCCTTCGTGGACGGCAAGGAGACCAGATGGCGCTTTAACTCCAAGTATGACCCTGCCTGTAAACCGGGAAGCGACTTTGATTTTTACGGCAAGAAAGATGGTAAGGCCTGGATCTGGGCCCGTCCCTACGAGCCTGCTGCAGAGTCTCCTGATGAAGAGTATGACTTCTGGCTCAACACCGGCCGGGTTATTGAGCACTGGCATACCGGCACCATGACCCGTCGGGTTCCTGTGCTGCATCGTGCAGTTCCTGAATCCTATGTGGAAATTCATCCCGAAGATGCCATGAACCTCGGTGTCACCAACGGGGAGATGGTGAAGATCATTTCCCGGCGTGGTGAGGTGACCATGAAGGCCTCAATCAACGGTCGTGGCAATCCGCCCCGCGGAATGGTCTTTGTGCCGTTCTTTGATGAGACTTACAAGATCAACGAGGTTACTCTGGATGCCTTCTGTCCCATCTCAAAACAGCCCGATTATAAAAAATGTGCAGTTCGCCTGGAGAAAGCATGATGAACAAAAGAGCCAAGATAAGCACTGCTGTGGTCATGGGTTTTGCTGCCGTCTGCCTGTCCTGGACAGTTGTCTCCATGTCAGCACAGGCAGCGCCCGGGGTGCAGGAGGGATTCGACTGGAGCGGTGAAAAGATCTACAACCGCTACAACGAGACCCCGCTGCAGGCCATGACCGGAACCGACGGGACCAGGACCTTGAACACCTTTTATGAGCGGCGTCAATACCCGGGTTCACCTCCCACGATTCCCCATAAGGTGGCGAAGACCTTTTCGGGAGATACCACAAAGTGTATTTCCTGCCATGGTCGCGGCGGCTATGATGCGGAACTTGATGCCTATGCGCCGGTAACACCTCACCCTGAAAACGAAAACTGTTTTCAGTGCCATGTCCCCGTAACAACAGAGAAGCTCTTTGTGGAGACGGACTGGGAGTCGGTGAGTCCGCCGAAGCTTGGCAGATCAATGATGGGAGGATCACCTCCTCCGGTTCCCCATAGCCTCCAGCTTCGGGAAGATTGTATCGCCTGCCATACCGGCCCGGGAGCGGTGGCTGAGATCAGGGTGGAACATGGGTCGCGCGGAAACTGCCGCCAGTGTCATGTCCCTCAGGTGACCACCACCACGTTTGAACGAAATAACTAAGGGCTGAAAACAGTTATGAACAAAATACCTTATGGTGTCGGATTATTTTTCATGGCACTGACAGCTGCTGTTGTCCTGGCAAATCAGCCAGCGGTGGCATCGGGAGCGCCTGGCTCTTCATCTGTAACGGATCGAATTAACCACGCAACCGAGCCGTATGACAGCATGCAGATCACCACTGCCTACGAACTCTCGGCCAAGACTGTGCAGTCAAAGGAAGAGTATCAGGGAGGGACCTTCAAGGTTCTGGCACGAAAGGACCAGATCAGTCGATTCCGCTGCAGTGTCTGTCACAATGACAAACCGGTTCTGGTGCAGAATGGAGCACTCTTCACCCATGGTGATATAAAAGTCAATCATGGGCTTGGAGAAAACCAGCTCACCTGTAACGAGTGTCACAGTGTCGGAAATCGTGATTTCCTGGTGGATAAAGAAGGTCAGAAAATCGATTTTGATCACAGTTACCAGCTGTGCGGCAAGTGTCATTTCCGCCAGAAGCGTGACTGGCTGGGAGGTGCCCATGGAAAACGTGAAACATATTGGGCCGGAGAACGGGTGGTAAGAAACTGTACCAGCTGTCACAATCCTCACTCCCCTGCCTTTGCAACAAAGATGCCGGCGACATATTCTCTGCCGCTGGATGAATAGGGGAAACCATGGATTCCAGAAAGAATAATGAAGATCAGATAGAAACAGAAGATATGTCAGACAACAAAAGTTCGCGTCGACAATTTCTCAAAAAGATGTCCATTGCAGCAGCAGCCGGTTCGGCAAGTCTTGTGGTGGGTGGCTGCGGTGGTTCCTCTCAGACCGAAGAGATGGGTCTGAAGTGGGAGGAGTACTTTAAAAAGCACTATCGTCTTATGACCCCGGAAGAGAAGGATGCCACCGTTGAACGCCTTGAGCGTCTTGCAAAGCTGCAACGCGGCATCGATGTGCAGATGTCCAATCAGGAACCCCATGAAAATGTTCTCTACGGCTATGCATTTAATATTTCCCGCTGTAAGGGCTATATGGACTGCGTGGAGGCATGTGTCAAGGAGAATAACCTGGATCGGCGTGCCAAAACACAGTATGTCCGTATCTTTGAGATGGATCCCGGGCAACTCGACCCCACGGCCGGTGACGGCCAGTTTCACCATGAAGTACCGGTGGAAAATAAATTTTATATGGGTGTCCAGTGCTTTCACTGCGAGAATGCACCCTGTGTCAAGGCCTGCCCCACCAAGGCCACCTGGCGTGAGCCGGATGGAATTGTGGTGGTGGACTATGACTGGTGTATCGGGTGTCGCTACTGTCTGGCTGCCTGTCCGTACTGGGGCCGTCGCTTTAACTGGGGGGACCCTGAGGTACCAAAGGATGAAATAAATCTGAACCAGCATTACCTCGGCAATCGTATGCGGATGAAAGGGGTTATGGAAAAATGTACCTTCTGTGTCCAGAGGACTCGTAAAGGGAAGCTGCCGGCCTGTGCAGATGCCTGTCCCACCGGTTCCAGAGTGTTCGGGAATCTTCTTGATCCGGACAGTGAAATCCGATTTGTTCTGAAGAATAAAAAGGTTTTCCGGTTCAAAGAGAATTTGGGAACCGAACCCAAGTTCTGGTATTTCATGGATTAACAGCACCTGCGATGCACAGGGTCAAAAAGAGAAGGGAAAATTAAATGACTAGCACCCCTAAGAAAGGATTTATTGCTTTTATAATGGACTGTGTCCGCTGGGCACTGACCGGCGGAACAGGATATATGATTTATCTGGCGGTTCTGCTGGCCCTTGTCGGGTCCGGTATTTATGCCTACAGTCAGCAGTTTCAGCATGGACTGATTATCACCGGTATGAGTGATATTGTGAGCTGGGGCCTCTATATATCCAACTTCACATTTTTTGTTGGTGTAGCGGCTGCTGCAGTCATGCTCATCCTGCCTGCGTACATCCTCAAAGACAAGGATCTGCACCAGGTGGTTATTATCGGTGAAGGTGTGGCTGTGGGTGCCCTTATCATGTGCCTGCTGTTTATCACCGTGGATATGGGCGGTCCCTTAAAGGTCTGGCACATGATTCCTGGAATCGGGCAGTTTAACTGGCCCTCTTCCATACTCACCTGGGACATGCTGGTGCTCAATGGCTATCTTGCATTGAACAGCCTTGTACCACTCTATATCCTCTACTGTAACTATCATGGCAGGAAACCCGTTGGCTGGAAGTATCAGCCCTTTGTCTTTCTGTCCATTTTCTGGGCCATCTCGATTCACATGACAACCGCCTTTCTTTACCAGGGACTGCCCGCCAGACCGTTCTGGAACAATCCCCTGCTTGGACCCCGTTTTCTTGCATCCGCCTTTGCGGCTGGGCCGGCTGTTATAATGATGGTACTGATCGTTATTAAGGAAAACACCAGTTATGCCATTGATTCCAATATTTTCAAGAAACTCAAAAGAATTATTGTTGC
>JAMOMO010000381.1 GCA_027067035.1 Desulfobulbaceae bacterium | reverse complement strand
ACCATATCAAGGCATCCATAGCCCACATTGAAGAAATCACCGGACTACCCGGAAAGCTCTGCTTCCAGAGCAGATCCGGACCGGTAGAATGGCTCTCGCCCTCAACTCCCGACATGCTGCAATCCCTTGCTGAAGAAGGGTGTAAGAATATCCTCATGGTACCCGTCAGCTTTGTTTCAGACCATGTGGAAACCCTCTATGAGATAGAGATACTGTACAGAAACCAGGCCAGGGACCTTGGAATGCGGCTTGAATCCATAAAAGCCCTGAACTGTAACCCTGCATTTATCACCGGGCTCAAAAAACTTATACTGAACTGTGACAAATAACAGCCTGAAAAAGCATGGTGAGCCGAAGCCTGCCATCTATCTGTTTCGTACCGTACTGGACCGCCCCACGCGATACAGCCTCCGCCTCTCCTTCTGGGACAGCGCAGCGGATACGTTCAAGACAACGGAACTGACCGGACTTGGTACGGACCCCGGTCAGTATCTCCATTACCCCAATGACACCTGCTTTCACCTGGATACCGACCTTGTCTACCGGATTGAAAAGCTCTGCGGGCGTGATATGGAATCAGAACTGGAACAACTCCTGTGGCCCTTTGTGGATCCGGGAGTGCAGCGGAAGATGGAACATTTCTTTTATCGCGGCAGCAACGCATCAGCCCTGGCACCCGGAGGAAAGCTCATCTCCTTCAATGGACATTCGGCACACTCCTTTGACAAACGGCGTCTCCACTTTCTTCGTTTCGGCGCCACTGACCAGGGACGAGTCTTTACAATGCCGCCACGGCTTGAGGCGAAACTCCTTAACAGGTCACGGGATGAACTTGAACAGTACTTCCTCAGTGAAGAGGCTCGTCTCAGGGAGCATGAATTAAAATCCTACCTTTACGCGAGCCTGGACCTGCAGAGGCATTTTACTGAGAGCTTTGCCAGGAGCATTCCCCAGGCCCTTCCGGCTGAAAAAATTGACGAGGCATTCCTTGCTGAACTCTGCTTACTCAACGATGACCGCGAATTCTGGCAGGAGCGCATGGACTTCAGCCGCCTCCCGGACTACCTTGTCCGCTACCTGATTCTCTTTTTTGACTCCAGCTTTCCACGCCGCAACAGAGGGTTTGAGCAGGCTGAAGAGTTCATGAACGACCATCGGCGTCCGCAACGGCCCGGAGGAAAAAACCGGGTAAGCAGGGATGAGCTTGCCACCATATTTGAAGAATCAGAGGAGACCCTGAGGAAGGCAAGCAAAAAGGAAATTACCCGGCTTTACCGCCTGAAGGCAAAATCCATCCATCCGGATACGGGAGGCGAGCAGGAGGCATTTATCCGTCTCACAGAGGCCTACGAAGAGCTGCTGCGTCAGAAAGAAGGACAATAGCTTCCCTCCTGACTGCTATTTCATCTTCTCGATATTCTGTCCCGTCTGAAAACGGCGCATGCGCACATTCATCAGAATCCCCAGGCCGAGGAGAGTTGTCAGCAGGGAAGATCCTCCGTAACTGACCAGTGGCAGCGGGATACCAACCACCGGCAGAAACCCCAGGATCATCAAAAGATTTATCACCGCCTGCCAGAAGATCAGCATCACCACCCCAAAGGAGAGAAATACCCCAAATCGGTCCCGGGCAGTCATGGCGACATACAATCCCCAGAACAGCATGAGAAAATAGGTCCCGAGAAAAAACAGACTTCCAGCAAAACCCCACTCCTCACCCCACACCGAAAAGGCAAAATCAGTATGCCGTTCCGGGAGAAAATGGAGATGCCCCTGAGTCCCTTCAAGATATCCTTTTCCACTTACCCCCCCGCTGCCAACGGCTATTTTGGACTGCAGTATCTGATAGCCCTGGCCCATGGGATCTTTGGCGGGATTCAGCAGGGTTTCAATTCTGCGTTTCTGATAATCACGCAGCAGATAAAACCATGCAAAAACGCCGGCGGCACTCCCCAGGATAATTCCAAGCCCATAGGTCTGCCACCGCACCTTGGCAAAAACAGTCATGGACACAAAAATAATCCCAAGCATCAGCGCGGTCCCGAGATCAGGCTGTTTTAAAATCAGAAGAAAGGGCAGCAGTGTCAACAGGACCGGTGTCACCATCTCCTTCACCCCATAACCGTCACTCTGCTCCTTCCGGGAGTAATAGCTGGCCAGGGTGACCACCAGCATCAACTTGGCTGGTTCCGAGGGCTGCAGCTTAAAAAGCCCCAGATTTATCCAGCGCTGTGCCCCACCGGCACTGTTTCCCATGACAAGTACCAGCACCAGTAGAAAGATTATAAATATATAAAAGGGATAGTTCCAGAAATGGAGTATTTTATAGTCAAAGCAGAGAATAAACAAAATCCCCATGAGTCCAAAGAGAAACAGGTAACACTGTTTGAGAAACGGAGGAATCCCCCAGGGAGACGGAGGATAGGAGGCGCTGTAAAGATTCATCAGAGCCATGCCGCTGACACAGAGCAACAGCACGAGAAGGACCCAGTCAAAATACTGGAAAAATCGTCTGTCTATGCGAAACATTGCTGTCTCCAGAGGAACTCACTCATATCATCATCTCTCCTGCCCGGTGGTTTCTGCTTTTTCCTGTGCATTTTCCTCTTCTGCAGCCTTCTGCAGGCGCTCTGCAAAATAGCTCTCCAGCAAGGCACGGGCAACGGGTCCTGCCACGGATCCGCCATGTAAGCCATGTTCCACCAGTACTGTGACCGCAATCTCAGGGTCTTCTGCCGGGGCATAGCAGGTGAACCAGGCATGATCCCTGTACTTGTAGGGAATATCCTCCTCCTTAAGATGCTTATACTGTTTCAGGCGCACGACCTGTGCAGTTCCGGTCTTGCCGGCAATGTTTATCCCCTTGATACGGACCTTCCGGGCAGTACCGTGCCGTCCCTCCACCACCTCTTCCATGCCTTCTCGAATCTGCTCCAGAAAGGACCGCTCATTTTTGCTCAACTCTGTCATCACAACCGGCTTAAATCGCTCCAGGGTTTTTCCGTCAGGATCCGTCACCTTCTCTATGATCTGAGGGAGATACTGTCTGCCACCGTTGGCAATGGTGGCCGTCATCTGGCATATCTGAAGCGGGGTCACCAGGTTAAACCCCTGACCAATGGCAACAGACAAGGTCTCACCGTCCTGCCATTTTTTTGAATATCTTTTCTGTTTCCAGGCCTTGGTGGGAGTAAGACCCGCCTTTTCATTCTCCAGTTCGATACCGGACTTGTGGCCAAGACCAAATTTGTTCGCCATTGCCGCAAGTCTGTCCACCCCAACCCGTAAACCCACCTGGTAAAAATAGACATCACAGGACTCGGAAATTGCACGTTTCAGATTGACGGCCCCGTGACCGGTGCGCTTCCAGCAGTGGTAGCGACGATTTCCGAACTTAAAATGGCCCGGACAGTAAAAGACGGTATCCGCATCAATAACGCCTGCACTCAGCCCCGCCATGGCCGTTATCATCTTGTAGGTGGATCCTGGCGGATACATGGCCTGAACCACTTTATTGATCAGGGGATGTTTGGGGTTGTCCAGTAAGGCATTCCAGTTTTTATGGGATATGCCTCCCACAAACTGATTCAGCGGCAGAACCGGATTCGATGCCAGAACCAGCATTCGACCAGTCTTCACCTCCATGGCCACCACGGCACCGGCCTTGCCCCCCTCATCCATTAAATCTTCTGCAACCTTCTGTAATTCCGCATCTATGGTCAGCTGGATATCATTCCCGGGAAGGGGCTCAATATTTTTCAGAAGCTGCTGTTCAAATCCCCTGGCATTCACCTCAGAAGAGCTGCTTCCCTTTTCACCCCGGAGATCCGCCTCCCGCAGCCGCTCAAGCCCCATCTTCCCGATGAGATCACCGCCTGTATAAATATCACTGTTCCGCGCGGCGAGTTCCTTTTTGGAAATCTCACCCAGATAGCCAATGGCATGGGCAGCCAGATCCTTATAGTGGTATACTCTGGCAGGAATGGTTTCAATTCGGATTCCAGGAAACTCCTGGTTATGATTTTCGACATAGGCAAGCGTTTCCCAGTCAACATCCTCAAGAAGCCGCACCGGAATATGGCGCGGTTTCGATGAGGCCTCCCGAAGTTTTTCCCATAACGAAGAGATCTCCAGATCAAGGGCTGATGCCAGCTTTTTCAGGAGCTTGTCAACATCATTTGAATCTTCACGAACCAGAACGACATTGAAAGAGGGACGGTTTGTGACCATTTCCCTCCCCCTGGCATCCAGTATATTCCCCCGGGGCGCGGCAATGGCCCGCATTCGTACCCGGTTATTGTCCGCACGATCTCGGTACTCTTCACCCTTGTGAATCTGCAGAAACCAGAGCCTTGCAAAGATGATTGCCGCAAAGAAGATTATGACAAGCCCGGCAAAGGTGATGCGCCGTTTCAGCAGATCAAGGTCCGCCTCATCGTGTTCATTCAACTCTTCCAGGTTTTTATATCCAGACCACTTCATCTTTTCATTTGCCGGAACTGATTACCGCCACTGCGCTTCAACCTTCTGGAGGCAAGTCGCCGGGTCGTTATTTTTTCATACATCCAGTTGAAGAAAACAAAGCAGGGGATAGAGGCCACAAGGAGAATCAGAGTCTCCTGAACAATCCTTGACCAGGACCAGGGAGGAAGGATTCCCGGCTGAGTTACAGAAAAGAACAGATAAAAACAACACTGGACGATGAAGTAACTCACCCCCACCAGAGGAATCTGAAAAATCGTCTCTTTCACGGAACTATTCTGGCTGAGAAACTTCACAATGGAGAACACAGTGAGGACAAGGAGCAGATATGTACCCGGAAATACACCTGAAGTAACATCCATCAACCAGCCCAGAAGAAATGCCAGAAGGAGACCGGGGAGCCAGCTGAACTTATAGCCTGAAAAGACCAGCAGGATAAAGGAGAGATCAGGCCTCCCGAGCCAGTTGGGAAAATAGTGGAAAAAAGTGGTTTGAATCGCAATAAGGAGAAACCCGAGGAGAAAAAAAATCAGCACCACCATCGCTACTCTCCAGCGCTGGAAGAGGTTCGACTCAACTTATCAATCACCAGCTGTTCCTCTGAAAGATTGATATAAAGAAACTCAAGTCGCCCGAAATCCACTGCAGGCTCAACCTCAATTTCCAAAAACATCCCCCGCCGTTTGGAACGTACCCGGGACACGGTTCCAAGGGTTATACCCTGCGGGAATACACCACCGATCCCGGCGGTCACAACAACATCGCCGACTTTCACATCGGCATTCTTCAATACATACTGAAGAATATATCCCTGCCTGTCCGCGCCCTTCAGTATGCCCCGGACTCTGCTCTTCTGCACAATCGCATCAATGGCACTGGAAGGTGCATTGGCAAGGAGAATTTTGGAATAATTATCCGATACCTGAACCACCTGCCCCACAACTCCATGGGAATTTCTTGCCACCATCCCTGTGACAACCCCGTCATTCTCACCACGATCAACAATCAGTGTCTTGAACCAGAAAGAGGGGTCTTTTCCAACCACCCGCGCCATGAGGGCGGGAAATGTTTCATGCTTTTTAAATTCAAGTTCAGCCTCCAGGAATCGATTTCTGGAATAGGCCTCCCTGTACTCATCAAGCTGGGCATGGTAGTTATCCAGTTCTTTACGCAACTGGTCAATCTCCTCCTGAAGATTCCAGAGGGCGATGTACTTGTCTTTTAAGCGGATGGTATTAATTGAGATACGGGTGAATACCGTTTGAATCGGCCCCAGGGCCTCCAGGGTTATCTGATGAAAAACGCCGAAACGACTGCCTGAGGTTGAGCTGAGCAGAACAAGAAGAAGTACAACAAAAAGAAAGAGGAGCAGGAAAAGACGGGTAAACCGGAAACGTGCCACTTTCTTTCTGTCATTGGTCTTTGGTCTCAACATTCTACTCTCGACACCCACCCATACCCTGCCACTCTCTGTATGAACAACACTTTTACCGCCCGGCCCGGCAGCAATTCACCTTGCCTACTCAATGGTTACTTCACGGAGGATATCAAGATTATCAAGGGCCTGCCCGGAACCAAGCACAACGGATGAAAGAGGGTCGTCGGCGACGATGATAGGCATCCCTGTTTCTTCCTTCAAACTCTTATCAAGGTTTTTCAAGAGCGCACCACCACCCGTGAGAACAATTCCCTGATCCACAATATCAGCAGAAAGCTCCGGAGGAGTAACCTCCAGGGCCACACGAACGGCCTCTATGATCACATCCACCTGCTCCTGAATCGCTGACTGAATTTCATCGGCGGAAATCGTCAGGGTTTTCGGAACCCCGGAAACCAGATCACGACCCTTTATATCCATTGTCTCAAACGGCTCTTCAGGCATCACATTTCCAATGGTGGTCTTGATCAGCTCAGCTGTACGTTCACCAATGGCCAGGTTGTGTTTTCGTTTAATATACTGAAGAATCGCCTCATCCATTTTATCTCCCGCCACCCTGACAGATTTGGCGTACACGATACCGGCAAGTGAGATAACAGCAACCTCTGTGGTCCCGCCGCCAATATCAATGATCATGTTTGCGGTGGGTTCTGTGATGGGAAGGTTCGCCCCGATTGCCGCGGCCATCGGTTCTTCAATAAGATATACTTCACGGGCACCTGCCGACTCAGCCGATTCCTTCACTGCACGTTTTTCAACCTGGGTGATCCCTGAGGGAACGGAAATCATGATCCTCGGGTGAACCAGTGTGCGGCGGTTATGGACCTTGTTGATGAAATAACGAAGCATGGCCTCAGTTACCTCAAAATCGGCGATGACTCCATCTTTAATGGGACGAATGGCATTAATGGTCCCCGGAGTTTTTCCCAGCATCTGTTTGGCCTCCTGCCCGACTGCCAGGACCTTATGCCCCCTTGCATCCTGACGAACGGCAACCACGGAAGGTTCCCTGAGAACAATTCCCTTGCCTTTGACATACAACACGGTGTTTGCAGTTCCAAGGTCAATTGCCAGATCGTTGGATAACCAGCCAAACAGAAAATTAAATGGTGAGAACATATATTTTTCCTTTTATATTGAAGCACCCATCGTGCTATCCAATTAATATTTATATAAAATAACAAAAAAAGCCGGCTTCAGGAGGATGATCAATACGTCCCCCCGACTGCGGTGGACAAAAGCCTATGACACCATCGACACATCAAGCTTTTAATTCTAACAAACCTCTCTCCCATTTTCAAGAAATATGGGTACCTGCTCTCCAAGAAAGCATCTGAAAAACGTTGACACCTCCCAAAAAGATTGGTAAAGAAGCTCATCATATTTATATTTGCATATACATATGGGGCTGTAGCTCAGCTGGGAGAGCGCATGACTGGCAGTCATGAGGTCAGGGGTTCGATCCCCCTCAGCTCCACCAAATA
>JAMOMO010000380.1 GCA_027067035.1 Desulfobulbaceae bacterium | reverse complement strand
GTTGTGAATAAAAAGATTGCGAAAGATTTCACTGCTGTTCCAACCGGTATTTTCCTGGTATCAGAAACCTGCCGGAGGGCAGCTGACAGGAGCAGGAAACAGAGCCTATTGTTCAGTCTGAAAGGCTTCGGGTTCGTCGTAGCCACTGAGGTTCTCAAACATAGTGAACTCTTTAATGAAAGTCAATTTGACAGTACCTGTGGGACCGTTTCTCTGTTTGCCGATGATGATTTCGGCTATGCCATGGTTGGGATTGTCCTCAGCCTTGTTGTAGACCTCATCACGGTAGATAAAGCAGATGACATCAGCATCCTGTTCAATGGCACCGGATTCACGAAGATCCGACATCATCGGACGTTTGTCGGTTCTGCTCTCCAGACTGCGGTTCAGCTGGGAAAGGGCAATAACCGGGACTTTCAGTTCTTTGGCCATGGCTTTGAGGGACCTTGAAATTTCACTGATTTCCTGAGTCCGGTTTTCAGTGGAGTTGCGCCCCCGCATAAGCTGAAGATAATCAACTATGATCATCCCAAGGGGAAACTGGGCTGCAAGCCTGCGCACTTTTGCCCGCATCTCGAGAACGGAGATGGCAGGGGTGTCGTCAATATACATTGGTGCTTCAGTGAGCATTCCAACGGCTCGTGTGAGTTTGGGCCAGTCTTCGTTATGGAGTTTTCCGGTTCGTACTCGCTGGGAGTCAATATGCCCTGCCGAACAGAGCAGACGCATGGCAAGCTGCTCCTTTGACATCTCCAGGCTGAATATGGCAACACCGGTTTTATCAAGCAGGGCTGCATTCTGGGCAATATTCATGGCAAAGGCGGTCTTTCCCATGGAGGGCCGTCCGGCAAGGATGATGAGATCAGAGGGCTGCAGTCCGGCTGTCATCTTGTCAAGCTCTGTGAATCCGGTGGGAACACCGGTGATGAGTTCCTTTCGTTTATAGAGCTGCTCTACGGTTTCAAATGCGTCGGGAATAATGTTTTTTAAAGGGGTGAAACTTTTATCCGACTTGCTTCTGGCAATCTCAAAGATTGCCTGCTCTGCCTCGTCGACCAGAGTGTCTATATCCCCCTGCTCTTCGTAACATCTGCTGGCGATTTCCGTGTTCACGGTGATGAGATTGCGCAGCACCGCCTTCTGGCGGATGATCTTTGCATAATGAAAGAGATTTGCTGTCACCGGGACAATGGAGGTGAGGGTGGCAAGATAGGCTACGCCGCCGGCATCATCGAGCTGGTTCTGGTCCTTTAACTGATTTGAAACGGTAATGATATCCTGTGGTTCATTCTTTTCAAAGAGTAGCACCATGGCTTCAAATATGAGCTTATGGTTGTCTTTGTAGAAATCATTGCTCACCAGAAGTTCAAGGACCGCTGAAAGGGAATGGTCGGATAAGAGGATGGTGCCAAGTACAGACTGTTCAGCCTCCACATTTTGCGGTGGCATTCTTCCGCCCGGTACATTTGCCGGATAAGAATCAGGTGGTGGTGGGTTCATGGCAGCACGGTGGATAAAAGCTCAATGTACAAATGACAACACACTGTACAGGACCTGGTGCCCTGACAGTGTGTTGTTGGTCTGCAGAAATAAACGCTGCAGAAAAGTCTGTAACAGCAGGTTGCCCGGCTAGGCTTCCTCTGTTTCAACAAGGGGAACAACAGCAACAGTGATGTCAACTGTGGTTTGAAAACCAACTTTGATGGTGACACTGCTTTCACCAAGCTCCTTGATCGGATCCTGGAGAAGGATGTTTTTCTTGTCGATGGCGACACCGGTATCTTCTTCAAGCTTTGCTGAAATATCACTTGAGGTAACCGAACCAAAAAGCCTTTCTTCGCTTCCGGTAAGCATGGCAATGGTGATGGTGGTTCCTGCAAGTTTTTTGGCAAGTGCCTCGGCTGCTTTTGTTTCAGCTTCTATGCGAGCCTGAATTTCAGCCTGATTTTTTTCAAAATGGGCAATGTTTGCAGCAGTGGCGGCTACGGCCTTCTGCTGGGGAAGAAGATAGTTACGCCCGTAACCGGGTTTAACCTTAACAATATCGCCTTCCCGGCCAAGGGTGTCGATAGTCTCTTTTAAAATAACTTCCATTGTGGTCTCCTTAACGTCATTCGTATGGCAGTCAGAGTAGTATTCATGACTGCTCTAAATTATTTTGTATCAGTTTCCTGTTCAGAACTGTTTAAGCGTCTTATGTCTGTCCATACATCAGCCACCCCGAGTATTCCAAGAAGGATAACACCGAAGGTCTGGAAAAAAAGCAGGACATAGATCAATGTTCTTAAAAAAAGCGGCACGCTCCATTTTGAAAAATAAAAGAGCATTATTGCCATTCCCTGAAAGCAGTACATCAGGGTGCTGACCATGAGAATATTAATTCCAATGGTTATGCCGGGTTCCATCTGCATGACAACAAGAATGGCCGAAAGGATAAAGATCCAGACAAATTTCTCAGGAAGTTTCCAGAATTTGTAATCCGGCCACGGTCCTGCGCCTGTATTTTTATACAGCATTCTGTTGCCAACTGCCATGGTGAACCAGGTAATCAGCAGGGTGATGCAGGCCAGTATCCCCGGCATTATCCTGGGCGTCCAGACCTTCATCCTGGCAAACGTCTGTTCCAGCAGATACAGTGTTTCCGGTGGAACCGAACTGTTGGCCTTGTAATAGACAATTGCCTCATCCATTCCCTGATTCAATGATTTGATCAGGAGGGTATAGGGATGATGTTCCATACCCAGAGTCAGGATGGTTGACATCAGCATCCATGATCCTGCAAGGGTTATGGTGCCTTTGATACCCGCAATGAATATTGTGTCGCCCTTTTTTGCTGACTCGGAAAGTGCAAAACCAACGGGTATCAGCGTAATGGAAAAGAGCAGCTGTTCAAAAATCTGAAAAGCCAGTCCTCCAATACAGGCAAGTACGCATCCAAACAGAATATATTTTTTCCCTCTGGTATTTCCATATCTCTGAAGATAATAAAATATCAGAAGAGGAAGGAGCCCGTGTACCCAGCCAAAAAGGGCCCCTAAAACACCAGGGAGTAAAATTACCGTTGTGACCAGTAAAATATGTTGCAGGTATTTCCGGTCATCGGGTTGAATATCTTCATTACTCACTGATCAAAACCTTTTGAGGTCTATCACCTCTGGGTGGTGCCTGAATATGGAAGCAGCGCAATCTGGCGGGCGCGTTTAATTGCTTCACAGAGCTGTCTCTGATGGGAAGCACATGTTCCATAGATGCGGCGGGGAATGATTTTTCCACGCTCTGTTACGAAATTACGAAGGGTTTTGGGGTCTTTGTAATCAATGGTAACGTCTTTATCAGTACAAAAACGACAAACTCTTTTTCTTTGAAAAATTCTTTTTTTAGGTGCCATTCTATTCTCCTGGGTGGAATCTCAGCTACACTTTCTGTAACGATTGTTATTCAGCAGCTTCAGTTTCGGTAGCTTTTGCTTTTGTTTCTGTCTGCTCTGTTTCCTCTTTACCGGCTTCTTCAGCCTCGGCGGCGGCGATAACTGCAGCCTCATACTCTCCGCGAGCAGCAGTGATTCCTTCATCATCGATGGAATCCGCAAGCTTCACTGTCATATATTTCATGACGGATTCATCAATTCTGAATTTACGTTCCATCTCTGTGACATTTGCAGGTTCAGTTGCGTAGTCACAATAAACGTAATATCCCTGAGTTTCTTTTTTAATCAGATAGGCCAGGGTTTTCAGTCCCCATTTGTCGAGTGAAATAATCTGACCGCCATCTGATGTTATGATGGTGTTTGCATTGTCAATTACTGCTGTGACCTCGTCTTCGCTTAATGTGGGGCGAAGAATGTAGATCGTTTCATACCTGCGCATAAGTTCCTCCTCGTGGACTCATGATATGGGGAAATCCCCGGTGCTAGGCCCTTGCGGAACAAGAGCGAAGAGGTCCTGTCTCACACCATGCGAGACAGGGAATACGTCTTTCACGTATCTCTGTAAAGCAACATTGAAAAATACCTTGAGTGAATGCTTGTGTCAATTTATTTCTTACGTTTTTCTTCAGATTTGATTTTTTCCCACTGTGCACGCAGGTCAGCCTCGTTTTCCAGCTGGCTGTCCCCGAAGACGTGGGGGTGCCTGCGGATCATCTTCTGATTGATCCCCTCAAGCACGTCTGTCATGGTGAAATCACCGGATTCAGCATGGATGCGTGCAAGCAGCAGCAGTAAAAACAGCAGATCCCCCATTTCCTCGCAGATATGCAAGGCGTCTCCGGAATCAATGGCCTCAATGAGTTCGGTGTTCTCTTCCAGAAGATACTTCTTGAGGCTGACAGGAGTCTGTTTCCGGTCCCATGGGCAGCCGCCGCTGTCTCTGAGCCGTGAAATGGTTGCATATAATGCCTCAAACGATTGCTGCCTGTTCTCCATGAATTGCTCCTGTATCAGGTGGTATCTGCAGCTCAGGGTACAATCCGCTGAGCCGGTTTACTGTCAGAGCATTACCATTTTCAGCAAAAATGACAATCCAATTTAGTCATTGTGACTATTGACATGCCATAGCATGAAATGTAGTAGTTTTCCTCACTTGAGAGAGGATCTCATTATCATTCACATGTTTGTTAGGCCGCTAAAGCGGACGGCAGAATGGACAACATGTTGTGGATGAAAAAATAAATTTATAAATCAAACTGTTACAAGTAGGAAGGTGGTAAACGTGGACAAAGACAAGCAGCAGCAGTTTATGTTGCAAAAGCAAAAAGATATAGCACGAATTGATCAGGAATCCAAACGCACCCACGGCTGGTATGTCAGGGTTCGGTTTCAGGGGAAAACCCATTCCAAATTCTTTTCAGATAAAAAATGCGGCGGAAGATACTCCAGCCTGCTTTCAGCTATAGCCTGGAGGGACAGTACTGAAAAGAAACTTGGGAAGATCCGTACCAACAAGCACCTTGTGACGGTGAGCAATTCCGCCACCGGTGTTGTTGGGGTCCGTCTGAACGAAAAGTTCAACCGCTACGAGGTGAGCTGGGTGACAACCACTGGAAAACAGGGGAAAACCTCAGTGTCCATTCGGAAACACGGCAAGGAGGGTGCCTTTATAAAAGCGTGCTCGATTCGCCAGGAGAAGGAGAGGGAGCGGCTGGAAGGGTGAAAGGGCCGATCTCCAGTGGGCCAATGTACCGGTGCTGCTGCCCGGGGAGGCGGTGGACCGGAAAAGCTTTCTTATCTCCTTTTTTAATAGATGCTTATGCGAAATGTGTTGACATTTCCGCCGGGAAAAGGTTTACTTTGATGTTTCTCTTGTTTAACATATGAATTTAATTACAGTACCACATATTATGAGGATGTACGAATGTATGCAATAGTAAGAACCGGCGGAAAACAGTATCAGGTTGCCAGTGGTGACCAGCTTCGTGTTGAGAAGCTTGAAGGCAGTGTTGGTGATACGGTTGAACTGACCGATGTATTGATGGTTGTTGATGGTGAAAATGTTCAGATCGGGAAGCCTGTGGTGGAAAATGCCAAGGTTGTGGCAATGATAGCTGAGCAGGGTAAAGCCAAAAAAGTAATCATTTTCAAGAAAAAACGTCGTAAGGGCTACAGATTAAGAAAAGGTCATCGTCAGATGTACACCGCTCTTAAAATTCAGGAAATCAGCGCCTGATTCGGTCTGGTTAAATTTAGCAATATCCAATACACCGGTCAAATCTGTATCAGACGGTGACAAGGAGTAAAAGATGGCACATAAGAAAGCAGGCGGTAGTTCCAGGAATGGACGCGACAGTCAGGGACAGAGGCGTGGAGTAAAACGCTTTGGTGGTGAGAATGTTACAGCTGGTTCCATTATTGTGAGACAGCTTGGCACAAAAATCCACCCCGGTACCAACGTCGGATGCGGAAGAGACTATACTCTTTTCGCTAAGGTTGATGGTGTCGTGACCTTTGAAGACTTCGGAAATAAAAAGAAAAGAGTTAGTGTGTATCCGGCTGCCTGATCAGGGCTGCCTTTTTTCTCTTTTCTTTTCTCATTACAGCTCCCGGAAGGGAGTGTGATGAAAAGATATCAGCTCGACCTCAAGCAACATTGAAGGTCGAGCTTTTTTTTTGGTAATCATTTTAAGCTGGTTCAGACTATTATGGCCTTTGTAGATCAGGCGAAATTTCATGTGAAAGCGGGTGACGGCGGAAATGGCTGTATGAGTTTCCGGCGGGAGAAGTACGTCCCGAGAGGTGGACCGGACGGTGGGGATGGAGGTCGTGGCGGGAATGTTATCATAGAGTGCACCACCAGGATGCAGTCGTTGATTGATTTTCGATACAGATCCCACTTCAAGGCGGAACGCGGGGTGCATGGCAAAGGCAAAGACATGCATGGCCGCAAGGGAAAGGATTGCATCATGTATGTCCCCGTCGGCTCCATCATCAAAAATGATGAGACAGGTGAAGTTCTGGCTGATCTTCGTGAACCCGGCGAGCGCTTTGTTGCTGCTGTCGGAGGGAAAGGCGGACTCGGGAACCCTCATTTTGCTTCAGGCACCAACAGGACACCCCGCATTGCAACCAAAGGGAAGGAAGGTGAGGAAAGGTGGTTGCGGGTTGAGCTGAAACTCATTGCCGATATAGGACTTGTGGGTCTGCCGAATGCGGGAAAATCAACCCTTCTTTCCCGGCTCTCCGCAGCCAATCCCAAAGTTGCCAGTTATCCCTTCACAACCCTTGAACCGCAGTTGGGGGTTCTTCATCTCAAGCACATGGAGTCCTGCATTATAGCGGACATACCCGGACTGATTGAAGGGGCACATGAAGGTGTCGGCCTTGGCTTTACCTTTCTGCGTCACATCGAAAGAACCCGCGTCCTTCTGCATATTCTTGATGCCTCAAGTGAAAATCCCATTGAAGACTTTGAGGTGGTTGAAAAGGAATTGAAGGCCTACAAAAAAGAGCTTGTTGAACGCACAACACTGCTTGTCCTGAATAAGATTGACATTGCAGAAGAAGAGGATGTCACTGCCCTGACAGCTGAACTGGAAAAAAGGGGTCATCAGGTCTGCAAACTTTCAGGACTCACTGGAGACGGTATCGAAGAGCTCAAAGAGCGTATAGCCGATATTCTTGATGAACTGAACAATCCAGTTGCAGAAGACGGGGACGACTCCAATCCTCCTGACTGAAAAATTGTAAAATGGCATGGATCAGATACCGAATGACATAAGCCTTGAAGAAGGACTCTACCTTCGACAGAGCTATTTTGACAAGGCCAGGCGCATTGTGGTGAAGGTCGGCTCTGCAGTGCTCACCAATGACCGTGGAGTTGACGAAAGCGTTATTATGAACATTGCCCGGGAGCTCACTTTTCTTCAAAACAGTGGCCGGGAGGTGATTCTTGTCTCTTCCGGTGCCGTTGCCGCAGGCAGGAAAAAGTTAAGCATTTCCGGCAAGACCACCATGGGGCTTGACGATAAACAGGCCCTGGCGGCAATCGGTCAGCCACGCCTTATGCAGTCGTACGAGAATGCCTTTGAGGAATGTGAACAGACGGTGGCCCAGGTGTTGCTCACCCATTCCGATCTCGCGGATCGCAAACGATAT
>JAMOMO010000379.1 GCA_027067035.1 Desulfobulbaceae bacterium | reverse complement strand
CTCAGAAGAAATCAAAGGGAAGCTCTTTAAAAACTTTTTCACAACCAAAGACAATGGTGTCGGTCTCGGGCTTGTTATCTGTCGTCAGATTATTCAGGCCCATAATGGAACCATAGAACTTCAAAACCGCCCCGAAGGTGGAGCGGCTGTTATCATCACTCTGCCCTTCAAGCCCCTGAACACTCTCCACAGAGCTCATCCTGAGAAAAAGTAACGAGTAGCGCTTATGCCTGAAAAAATTCTCCTTGTTGAAGACGAAGAAAAGCTGAGAAGACTTCTGCAACTTGTCCTTTCAGATGCCGGATATGAAGTAAAAACAGCATCTGATGGCGGCAGTGCCGTCAGATGCTGGAAAGAATGGCAGCCCTCTCTGGTGTTGACCGATTTAAAAATGGAACCACTCGACGGTCTTCATGTGCTCCGATATGGTCAGGATCATAATGTCGATATTCCCTGTATTATTCTGACTGCCTACGGGACCGTCGAGGCTGCAGTAGAAGCCATGAAAAACGGGGCCTTTGACTTTCTCACAAAACCCGTTGATCATGTCCAGCTACTCGAAGTGGTGAAACAGGGTCTGGAAGCCGGACAATTCAAGACACACCATTCCGGTGAACTTCTCGGTTCCTCGGATGTCATGCAGGAGATCCGCGATGAAATCAGCATGCTCGCAGCAACAGACAGTGCGGTTTTGATTCTGGGTGAATCCGGAACAGGAAAGGAACTGATGGCACGGGCAATTCACAGGACATCCTTAAAACGAAAAAATGGTCCGTTTGTTCGACTTAACTGTGCCTCCATTCCTCTTGATCTTCTGGAAAGTGAACTTTTCGGGCATAAAAAAGGATCCTTCACCGGTGCCACAACCGATCATGACGGAGCTTTTATCAGGGCCGATGGAGGTATTCTCTTTCTTGATGAAATCGGCGATCTGCCATTGGCGCTGCAGCCCAAATTGCTTCACGCCGTTGAAGAAAAGGAAATCCTTCCTCTTGGTGCAAATAAGCCACAACCGGTTTCATTGAAAATTCTCTCCTCCACCAACCTTGACCTGCAGGAAATGGTTCGCAGAAAGGAATTCCGCATGGATCTCTTTTATCGCCTGAACACCATACAGGTCACCCTTCCTCCCCTCAGGGAAAGAGGGAATGATGTTGAAGAACTGGCCACTGCTTTTCTCTCCTTTTTCACCAGGGAATTCGGCTTCCCCGATACAGCCCTTTCCAATGATGCACTGCATGTCATGCGTACCTATTCATGGCCGGGAAATGTCCGGGAGCTTCGCAATGTCATGGAACGTGCTGTGCTGAAGTGCCAGGGCAAGGAAATCGTTCCTGACTGTATCTCCACCATCCTCCCCGAAACCACAGTAAAACACTGCGATGACTCCACCCCATGCCTTGATCTCGTTGCCAAAGAACAGGAATTGCTCCTCACTGCCCTCAAACAGAACAACTGGAACAAGACAAAAGCTGCCAGAGAACTGAATATCAGCCGCAGTGCCCTGCGCTATCGGATAAAGAAGTACGGAATCAGCAAGTCCTGAGCAATTGTATTCCAGCAGGAGGAGAGCGGTCTTCTTCAGCCGGTTCTTTTCAACCGGTAGCTGTAAGTAACAGGAAAGAAGCAAACTCCCAGACGAAAACAGGCTGCTTATTCAGACAGTTAGATATCGACATAACTGGCTTATTATTTGCAGTGCCATTCAAAATGGTTCATCCAACATAAGGAGACTACAATGGCCAGACTGATGAGAATCCATATCGTATCTTTAGGGATTGCGTTTCTAATCGCCACACCCTTTCAGCTGCTTGCTGCTGGTGTGGTAACAGACACAATGACCCAGCTGGCAGATGCCGGTTCATCCACAAGTCCTGCTCAGTGGTGGCTGGACCACGATACAAGTACTCCCGTCACTGACATCTTCACAATAGGCGGATATGACAGGTACTATAACTACCTCAGCATAGACGCAAACAACTCATTCACAGCGTCAAACGGCCTGTTTCTCGGGCCGGAACGATCGTCAAGCAATCTTCTCGATATCCAGGCAGGCGGCAGTGTTACGGTAAATGGCGACTTTACGGTCGGCGACGGTACCATCATGTACTACAGTACCGACAACAGGATCAACATATCAGGAGAAGATGCCACCCTGAGTGTCAGCGGAAATCTTGATATGTCTGACGGCTACAATGCGACACGCAATGCCCTGACACTGACAGATGGCGGCAAGGCGGTGGTTGGCGGGGATTTCTCTCTGTATTACCACTGGGCTTATGGCAACACCTGGCTGGAGCTTGGAGGGGGCTCCCTGTTCCTGTTTGGCGACAAAACGGCAGATTTTGTGGAGGGAAACGGAATCTTAAGTTCCATCAAAGTATGGGATGACGCCAGTTCCTCATTCGAACAGGTTTCCTATTATGACAGCACCACCCTCTATTCAACACCATACCTCGACTGGCTGGCTGTGGATTATATTCAAGATTCATCCCAGGCGGCAGCACTGGGATACTCTGATGATTACATTGGGTTCACCGTTCTTCACGATGTCAATCCAGTCCCGGAACCGGCAAGCCTGCTCCTGTTTGGAACAGGACTGATGGGATTGCTTGGATCAAGACTGCGAAAAAAAAGATAGCACTCCTCTCACTATTGCCTCATACAAAAAAATCCCCTGACAGGAATAACCTGCCAGGGGATTTTTTTCGTCCATGAACTTGAAACAAGAGCCACCGGAGCAGTTACGAAACACGCTCCGCCAGAGAAATATGGTCAGGGGTGAAAGGCTATTTCAGCAGGGCTTTCAGGATATTGCATTTTCTGCAGATATCCATTTTATCCCGGACATCAATGTCTCTGGTGCAATCACATTTGGTACCACTGATAAACCAGCACATATCACCACACTGAAACTCCCACGCAGGGCATTCAGTTTTCAACTCACAGGATTTCCGCTCCCAGCATGGCTGGGGATGTTTATCTTTTTTATTCTTTTTCTGATAGATGAGAAACCAGAGCTGCCGCTCAATATGTAATGGTATCTTTCTCCATCCCTGCTCATAACTGTGTATGGCCTTTAATGAAACACCGAGCAGTTCTGCAAGCTGTTTCTGAGTTCTACTCAGTTTCTTCCGAATGATGACAAAGGCTTCTTTTTCCAAAATAGTACCTGAGACTTTTTGTTTTTTTGTAAGAACTTAATTTAATTATGAAAACATTAATCACTAGATTTAACCCTCTAAAGATACCAGAAAGCAATTTTTTTTTCAGTAAAGAATTCCATTAAACCACCTCATCCTCAGGAATCATTCTCCCAAAAGCGAATGATATCCTCTTCTGAAATCAATTATGATTTTTCTTGACTTTACGATATCCTTTCGTTGAGTTTAGACCATTTTTTTTGTATGTATCATTGAACGAAAAAAACCTGCTCATTTCACCCATAACTACCTAAGGAGTCCCCATGGCCCTGCATGTTGTAGATCATCCGCTCATTCGTCATAAAGTCGGACTTTTACGAGAAAAAGATATCAGCACCAAAGATTTCAGGGCCCTGGCTTCTGAGATTGCCCGGCTGCTTGGTTATGAAGCAACCAAGGATTTCCCCACTGAATCAAAGACCATCGAGACCTGGGCAGGTCCCGCTGATGTCGAGAAGATTAAAGGAAAAAAAATCACCTTTGTGCCCATCCTCCGGGCAGGACTCGGTATGATGGATGGCGTCTTTGACCTGATCCCTTCAGCAAAAGTCTCCATTGTCGGCTTTTACCGTGACGAAGAAACCCTTCTTCCCGTTCAGTATTACGTCAAACTTGCAAAAAACATTGAACAGAGAACAGCCCTGATCCTTGATCCAATGCTCGCCACCGGTGGAACCTTAAATGCCACCATAAGCCTGTTAAAAGAGGCCGGCTGTACCTCCATCAAAGGACTGTTCCTTGTTTCCGCCCCGGAAGGGATTAAAAAAGTACAGGACTTGCACCCCGATGTGGATATTTATACCGCAGCACTTGACGACAGATTAAATGAAAACGGATATATCCTGCCTGGACTCGGGGATGCCGGAGACAAACTCTTTGGCACAAAGTAGCAGGTTTCCTTTTACCCGGTTACTGATTTTATCGCCATTCTCCCGGAATAAAAGAGGAAACGTATTTTCTCCCTGGAGTATCACAATTCAACTCTCAACAAATTAAGGAGCAGCCTCACCTATGGAAACGCAACCCATTGACAGTGACTATAATTTCCGTCTGAAAGACTTTATTCTTGGTGCACAGATGCTTTTTGTCGCACTTGGTGCCCTCGTCCTCGTGCCTCTGCTCACCGGGCTTAATCCCAATGTCGCACTCTTCACTGCCGGTGCGGGAACCCTTCTCTTTCAAATAGTTACCAAGGGTAAAGTACCCATTTTCCTTGCCTCCTCCTTTGCCTTTATCGCTCCAATCATTTACGGTGTACAGACATGGGGTATAGCAGGAACCATGTGTGGACTGCTGGCCGCAGGACTCTTTTATGTCTTTCTTTCCATTCTCATCTACTTTCAGGGCAGTGACGTCCTCCACACCATTCTTCCCCCCGTCGTCACCGGCCCGGTAATCATGGTCATCGGCCTCATCCTGGCCCCGGTTGCCGTCTTTATGGCAACGGGCATGACCGGTGACGGTTCTGCTGAACTGGTCCCCCGCAATACTGCCCTCATCGTATCCGCGACCTCACTCGGGGTCACCCTGGCGGTCACCCTTCTTGGCCGGGGTCTGTTCAAACTCATTCCCATCCTCTGCGGTATCATCGCCGGCTACCTTATCTCCATTCCCTTTGGTCTGGTTGATTTGACTCCGGTACGAGAGGCATCATGGTTTGCCATGCCGGCATTTACCCTCCCCGAGTGGAACCTTGAAGCTATCTTTTTTATTGTCCCTGTGGCCATTGCTCCTGCCATTGAGCATTTCGGCGATATTCTGGCCATTGGTTCCGTCACCAACAAAGATTACATCAAAGATCCCGGAATCCATCGTACCATGCTGGGTGATGGCCTGGCCACAAGCCTTGCCGCCCTCTTCGGCGGTCCACCAAATACCACCTACTCTGAAGTCACAGGAGCTGTCACCCTCACCAAAACATTTAATCCGGCTATCATGACATGGGCTGCAATTGTCGCGATATCACTGGCCTTTGTAGGGAAAGTCGGTGCCATGCTGCAGACCATCCCCTCACCTGTCATGGGCGGCATCATGCTGCTTCTCTTTGGAGCAATCACCGTCGTGGGCTTAAACACCCTGGTGAGAGCCCAGGAAGATCTCACCGAACCCCGCAACCTTGCCATTATCTCACTGATCATGGTCCTTGGGATCGGCGGCATGAGCTTTTCAGCCGGCGCATTCACCGTGAAAGGTATCGGGCTGGCCGGTATTTCCGGTGTGCTGCTGAACCTGCTCCTGCCCGGACGAAAGAAAAAAGAGTCCTGATATCAGGTATGACGGAAAATGAAGAAACGGGCCCGGGTATCCTGTATGTAGCGGCTACCCCCATTGGGAATCTGGAAGACATCACCCTTCGCTGTTTACGCGTGCTGGGTGATGTCGACCTCATTGCCGCAGAAGATACCCGCCATACAAGGAAGCTGCTCACCCACTTCCAGATTTCCACTCCACTTATCAGCTACTACCGGGAAAAAGAGACTGAACGTTCCCCTCAACTGATACAGCGCCTTCTTGACGGCGAATCCATTGCCCTGGTTTCCGACGCCGGGACCCCCGGCATTTCAGACCCCGGTGCCGTTCTTGTAGCAGCCGCCCACCGGAACCAGATCAGGGTGGTTCCCCTGCCCGGTCCCTCTGCCGTCACCACCGCCCTTTCCGCAGCGGGTATAACAAAACCCCATTTTCTCTTTCTCGGCTTTGCTCCCAAAAAAAAATCACAGCGCAGAACTCTTCTCACCTCCCTCACTGACTCCCCGTGGTCACTTGTCTTCTACGAGTCCCCGCGACGTATCGAGGGGCTGCTCACTGATATTCTGGCCATCATGGGAGACCGTGACTGTTTCTGGGGCCGTGAACTGACCAAGACCTATGAGGATCTCCACAAGGGACCCGTCAGCTCACTTCTGGAGCACGCGTCAGGCGGATACAGCCGTGGTGAGTTTGTCCTGGTTATTGAGCCTGGCAGCATGGTCAGGGCAGAAGGAGAAAACCTTCAGGAGCTTCTTGTCTGGTACCGTGACAACACCTCTCTCTCCCTGAAAGACGTGAGCCGTAAACTGGCCGGCGATCTCGGCCTGTCGCGCTCCAGGGTGTATCAGGAAGCCCTTGGTATTTATAAGAAGAAAAACGACTCGCACAGCTGACGACATGCCTCCTGCAACTCTCTGTTTCTCCATTGACCGTGGCGGGACCTTCACCGATGTCTACGGCACTGTCCCTGAACAGAACATCGTTTACACTGAAAAGCTGCTTTCATCTGATCCCGCCAACTATCCGGACGCCCCCCGTGAAGGAATCAGAAGAATACTCCAGCGCCACCTGCAGATCCCCCTTTCACCATCTGTGCCTCTGGTCTCCGATCACATCAGATGGATCCGGATGGGCACAACCGTAGCCACCAACGCCCTCCTTGAGAGAAAAGGGGCAGACACAGCCCTTGTAATCACCAAAGGTTTTGGTGACCTCCTTGCCATCGGCGACCAGACCCGACCCGATCTTTTTGATCTTAAAATCAGCAAACCCGCTCAACTCTACAGGACAGTCCTTGAAGTTGATGAGCGTGTCAGGCGTATCCTTCCAGGTGAAAACCCGGATCCCCGCCATGTTATCACAGGCACCTGCGGTGAGCGATTTCTGATTCTCAAGCGACCTGACAGGAAGGTTCTCCGCCATGATCTTGCCCGTATACACGGCAGTGGCATAAACAGTATTGCCGTTGTCTGCATGCACGGTTACACCGTCTATGAACATGAACAACTCATTGGAAAAATCGCTTCTGAAATCGGATTCAGCCAGATCTCCCTGTCACATGAAGTTATGCCCCAGATAAAGATTGTGGCCCGGGGCGACACCACCCTGGTGGATGCCTATCTCAGTCCCCATATCCATCAGTACCTCCTCTCTTTCAGAGCCGGTTTCAAAGATGCACTCCGTGACACGCCACTGCTGTTTATGCAGTCCGACGGAGGGCTCACCATTGCAGAACACTTCAAGGGGTCAAACGCCATCCTCTCAGGACCTGCCGGCGGTGTTGTCGGATGCGGCAGCAGTGCCTACCCTGAGACCGGTGGACGTGCCGTGATAGGGTTTGACATGGGTGGTACCTCAACGGATATTTCCCGCTATAACGGTGTCTGTGAACTCACCCGGGAGACCCTTATTGCAGGGGTGCGGATTCAGGCCCCCCAGATGCACATAAAAACCGTTGCCGCAGGAGGCGGATCCAGACTCTTTTACCGAAACAGCATGCTTCAGGTCGGTCCTGAATCTGCAGGCTCCCACCCCGGTCCCATCTGTTATCGCAAGCATGGGTATCTCTCCATCACCGATGCCAACCTTTTTCTCGGGAGACTGCAGGCCGATTATTTCCCGAAGATCTTTGGTCCCGAGGAAAATCAGGCCC
>JAMOMO010000378.1 GCA_027067035.1 Desulfobulbaceae bacterium | reverse complement strand
ATTCACAAAAATCATATGTGAAAATAATTGCCAATGCAAATAAAAAGAGTTTTTTTCATGGAGCAGACTCTGCAAGCGTTCGCGATTTTCAGAAAAACTGCTAGAATCAATCCACCATGGCACATGGCGGCAGGTTTTCATCGCGAGTTCAGGATAACTATCGAAAATAAGGCCAGAACAGATCATGAACAGTACAGAATCAGACATACAATTTATGGAACAGGCACTTTCACTGGCCAGGGCAGCTGCTGTGCGAAACGAGGTCCCCGTGGGTGCCATCCTGACCTTGAACAACAGGCTTATCGCAGAGGGCATGAACTCTCCGATAACACGCTGTGACCCCACTGCCCACGCGGAAATCATTGCATTGCGGAACGGTGCTGCACAGCTTGGCAACTACCGTATCCCGGGAACAACACTCTACGTAACCCTTGAACCCTGCATCATGTGTATGGGGGCAATCATTCACGCCCGGGTGGAGCGCCTGGTGTTTGGAGCGTATGACCCAAAAACAGGGGCTGCAGTTTCACGCTACACCATTGGCCGGGACCAACTTCTCAATCACCATCTTGAAATCAGCGGGGGAATTTGTGAAACTCAATCCGCAGCCCTTCTTCAAAACTTTTTTAAAGAGCGACGCAAAAAAAACCGCCCGAAGTAAAAGCTCTTCTTTTTTTGCAGTGAACTGAGTTTTTGATTGCGAAATTTCCTTTCTCAGGCTAAATAGGCTGCTTATCTTTCAAAGGATGTTTTTTTGAGGAGGGGTGGCCGAGTGGCTTAAGGCGCACGCTTGGAAAGCGTGTGTACGCAAGTACCGTGAGTTCGAATCTCACCCTCTCCGCCAAAATATAAAAGCCGCCGTATCAACGCTGATACGGCGGCTTTTTCTGTGGCTGCTCTCAGTGCCTGCGACAGATCTTTTCAGGAGAGCTCCTGTTTAACGGCCTTTCCAATCTGATTCAGGCTGTAGGGCTTTCGTATAAGCTGACCGGCCCCAAGCTCCAGAGCCATGCGCACCTCATCACTCTCTGAATAGCCGGAAACAACAACCGCCTTTAAACCTGGCTGGATGGAAATTGCACGTTCAAAGGTCTGGCGGCCATTCATTCCCGGCTCCATAATCATATCAAGAAGCATCAAATCAACCCGATTCTCCTGAAGATAGGCAATGGCCTCTTCTCCGGAATTAGCAGTGACCACACGATACCCGAGTGCCTTCAAAATCTGGCTTGCAATCTCAAGCTGCTGGACCTCATCATCCACAATGAGCACCAGTTCTCCATTACCCCGAAGTTTCTTGAAGTCCATTCCTTCAATCTGCTCAACCAGATCATCCCGGGTGGCCGGGAAATAGAGATAAAACACCGTCCCGGTATCGTCACTTTCAACAGTGATCACCCCGTCATGATCCTGGACTGTATTCATGACAACTGTCAAGCCAAGCCCGGTACCACTCTTCCCCATGCTTTTTTTGGTGTAAAACGGTTCGAAGATATGATCAAGGTCCTTCTGTGCTATGCCGTCACCGGTGTCAGACACTGTTAACAGGACATATTCGCCTTTTTTCATATACTGGTTTTCAGGCTTTGGAATATCAATATAGATATTTTCGGTACTGACTGTGACCACCCCATGTTCATCCACTGACTCCACTGCGTTGGCCACCAGATTCATAATACATTTTCTTATATGCACCTGTGAGCAGGCAATATTCAACAGGTCCGGTGCCAGTTCACGTTTACAGACGACATCCGGATGATACTGCCGCAGTTTTTCATATTCCGGAGATTCAAAATAATCTTTGACCAGAGTATTGATATTGGCCGGCTCTTTTACTGCCGCAGCCCCCCTTGCGACAGTGAGCATGTCAGCCACCACCTCTGCAGCCCGTTTTCCGGACTCTTCAATAAGCTCCAATGGTCTTCTCAGTTCACTGTCTTTCGGGACATTCATGAGAAGCAGTTCCGGGTAACTGACAATACCGGATAGAATATTATTCAGATCATGGGCCACCCCGCCGGCCATCACCCCCACAGCCTCCATTTTCAGAGAGCGGTGCAGCTGTACCTCAAGCTCCTTCTGTTTGCTGATATCCATGAAAAAGGCAAAACAGTATGCCTGTCCATGATACTCAAAGTAACTGAGATACAATTCGGCAGGAAAGCCTGTTCCATCTTTCCGACGATAAACGGTCTGCTTGGAGATGGATTTTTTTACCGGAGGCCAGCTCTCTTCTGTCAGCTCCATATAGATATCGGCAATTCCAAGGCTTAATAATTCCTTCACGGTATATCCAAGGATCTTTGCAGCTGCCTTGTTGGCATTAATAATCCTTGTATCCTTCAGCTCAGATGAAATCTGGGTCCAGATAATGGGATACGCACAGGAATCCACGGCATACTGCGTCAGCAGTAACTGTTTTTCCGTCTCTTTCAGCAATTCGGCCTGCCGCATTATCTCCTGATTCTGTTTCTTTAATTTCTTGTTATATTTTCCGAGTGTATATGACCGGAACAACAGAAAGAGTACGGCAACAACTATGAAAAGCAGTATTCGCCAGAACTGCGCAATATCGAAGCCCTTTTCATAGATTACTGAAATCCACCGGTTGAGAATCTGCTGGTGCTGTGATTTATCTATGGTTTTAATGGCCTTATTAAAGATATCCTTTAATAAGGGCCAGTCATTGCGGGTGGCCACTCCCAGTTCCCAGCGTTCATCAAACTTTCCTACAATTTTAAGTTCATTGGAGAAACCATTCTGAATACTGCTGCTGATGGTTGCCAGGGTGTCAATAAAACCGTATATTTTTCCCTGAGCTACCAGCTTGAGGCCCTCTGAAACAGACGGGACATCTATGATATGCATATCCGGGTACTTGTTCCGAAGGATTTCGCCAAAAGCGTACCCTGTTACAACCCCCAGTTTCCTGTCTTTTACAGAGGTGAGATCAGCAATGAAATGCTGATCATTTTTTGTTGCAAGGACGAGGGGGATGGAGAGGTAGGGATCAGTGAAATCCATGTAGATCAGACGGTCAGGAGTCGCCATAGCCAATGAAAAAATATCACATTTCCGTGCCTTGGCATACTCTATGCTTTCCGTCCAGTTTTTCGTCGGAACCAGAACGATGGGGACCTTGATCTTTTTTTCCATCAAAGCCAGATAGTCTGCGCTCATTCCCACATGTCTGCCGTTCTCAATTTTCTCAAGGGGCATCCAGTCAGGGTCCACACACATGGTAATCTGTTTCGTTTTATCCAGAAAAGCCCTTTCCTCTTCAGTAAAAGCCGGTTCCTCTGCCTGCAGCGCCATGGACTGGTACTCCTGTTCGCCCTCGGTCGCCGCAGCCAGGAGTTCACCCGGAACCGCAATCAGCAGCAGCACAGCCACCTGGAAAAGGCAGGTGATGGGGCGGGTCCAATGAAAAAAAGAAAGCATTATAAATCCTCAAAATTTGTTAAAACAGCCGTAACGGCGCTTATCATGTATAGTATTAGATGAATTCAGTAGAGTCAAATCATGGAACAGATAAACTTTTTTGTTTTCCAGGACATTAGCGCATTCAGAAAGGAGCGGTTCTGAAATACCTTTTTTCTGTTCTGAAATAGTCTTGACGCCACCTTTCTGTTTGTGTATAAAGGCCACTCGGAAGGAACAAGTGTACTGCCTTTTCAAACCTGATCCTTTCATACCCATACGATTTTTCGTTTTGATAGTCGGGTCCTGTACAATTAAGGATCATGAACTCCGCCAGGTCCGGGAGGAAGCAACGGTAATGAACCCCTTGATGTGTTACAGGGTGCCCGGCTATCATCTTTTAATCAGTTTAACAGTACTGCCAGGCTGTTCCACTTGATTCCAGGTTCTTTTTCACAAACCTCTAGGTAGGTCTTCTCCATGTCCTATTTGGTTCTTGCCAGAAAATCACGCCCTCAGGATTTCAACCAGGTTGTGGGTCAGGTTCCGGTTGTCAAAACGCTGAAAAACAGTATTACCCGGAACAGAATTGCCCATGCCATCCTCTTCTCGGGGGTGCGCGGTGTCGGCAAGACCACCCTTGCCCGCATCATGGCAAAGGCGATCAACTGTGAACAGATCGCAAACGGCAATCCCTGCAACCGTTGCCAGTCCTGCAAAGAGATCACTGCAGGATCCTCCCTTGACCTCTATGAAATCGATGGTGCCTCCAATCGCGGCATCCAGGAAATCCGTGAACTGAAGGAAAAGATACGCTTTCTTCCCACATCCTCAAAGTACAAGGTTATCATAATAGATGAGGTTCACATGCTCACCACCGAGGCCTTCAATGCCCTTTTGAAGACATTGGAAGAGCCTCCGGAACATGTCTATTTCATGTTTGCCACAACAGAACTGCACAAAATTCCCATCACTATCCTCTCACGCTGCCAGCGTTATGAGTTGAAACGGGTTTCCGCAGAAGATCTTACTGCCCATTTCAAAAGTTTATCAGAGGGTGAGGGGCTTGAGATAGATGAGGCTGCCCTCCGTCTCATCGTCCGGGAATCAGAGGGATCTGTCCGTGATGGACTCAGCCTCCTCGACCAGGTATTTTCCTACGGTGAAACACATATTGCAGTGGAGGATGTCATCGAAGTCCTCGGCCTCGTATCCCGCGATATTATCCTCTCCATCACCAGGGCACTTCTCGAGAAAGACCCTGCTGCCGCCCTCCTTGCCCTGCAGGAAACATTTTCATTTGGAGTGGATCTGAAGCGCTTCACCACAGAACTGATGAATGCCTTTCGCACCCTCATTCTCTGCAAGATCCCGGGGTGCCAGGAACTGACCGATATCCCCCCGCAGGAACTCTCTGAATTCAAAAAACTTGCTGAACTGCACAGCCACAACACCATCCACATGAAGCTGAATCTTCTTATGCAGGGTGTGGAGGAGATGCGCTATTCGCCACAGCCCAGACTTGTTCTGGAAAGCTGCTTTCTGAAAATCATTCAGGCAGACGATGTGGTGCCAGTGTCAACAATACTGGCAAAACTCGATTCTCTCCTTGCCGGAAACACAGACTTACCTGAGAGCACCCGACCACCAGTTCAGAAAAAAAAAATTGCTGAGCCCGGCACAACGCCAGTAAAAGCACCGGCACAGGAAAACTCTCCCGCACCATCTCCCACATGCAAAAAGCCCGATCCCATTGAGCAGATACCAGACCCTCAGCCGGATATTGAAGAGCCTCCCATGCCCGTGGAAATCCAAACCCCGGCACAGACACCAGGGAACAAACCCGTTCCCCGCCCCCATCAACGGGATGTACGACGAGACTGGACCGGTTTCATTGAACACGTAAAAGACCGCAAGGTCTGGATGGCTCAGGACCTGCAACGGGCTGACAGGGTAAAGGAAGTGGACGGTGAACTGCACCTGCATTTCAGTGATCAGGCAAACTGCAGCCTGCTGTGCCAGAAGGACAATACCCGGCTGCTCACCGAATTTGTTCTTGATTTCTTCCAGAAGGATCTGAAACTCCGTTTCATCACCCCCAGGAAAGAAGAAGGCAGGATAACAGACAATGAGGACAGCCCCCATAAACTCCGCCAGAAACTTGCCAATGACCCTCTGGTCCTCATGGCCACGGAAATATTCAACGGCCAGATAGGCGACATCAGAGTGGGCCCCAGAAGCAGATAATAATACTTGCCAAGCATGAAAAGCAGTCTTAGCATATGGGGCAGACAAGTGATTCACAGTATTTCTGAAAGATAATTACAGGAAAAGATATGGACATCAACTCTATCATGCAGCAGGCTCAGCAGATGCAGCAGAAAATGGCCACCATTCAGGAAGAGCTGAAAAGCAGAACAGCCACAGCTGCTGCCGGAGGTGGTATGGTCACAGTCACCGCCAATGGAAACAGTGAAATCATCTCCGTTGAAATTGAAAAGGAGATCATTTCAGCTGACGAAAAAGAGATGCTTCAGGACCTGATCACCGCCGCCACCAACGAAGTCCTCAAAAAGGTGAAGGCAATGAGTAAAGAGGAAATGGCAAAACTCACCGGTGGAATGAATATCCCCGGAGTGTCCGGTCTCTTCTCCTGAGAATTCACCAGCCCGAGCACATACACACCTCAGCAGCAGCTGTCATTTCATGTCGCCACAAGTTATCCCCCATGCCCTGGATCGTTTAATACAGGACCTCACCAGACTCCCCGGTATCGGAAAAAAAACCGCATCCCGCCTGGCCCTGAACATCCTCAGAAGACCCGTTGCTGAAGCACGCGAACTTGCCGCAGCACTCAATGACCTCCACGGTGCAATCCAACTCTGTTCGAGCTGTTTCACCTTTTCAGAAAGTGATCCCTGTGCCATCTGCGGTGACCACAAACGTGACGCATCACTTATCTGCGTGGTGGAACAGCCCGGAGATCTCCTCGCCATTGAAAAGGCAGGAAACTTCCTGGGCCACTATCACATCCTCCACGGTGTCCTTGCTCCCATGGATGGTATCGGCCCAAATGAAATTAAGATAACGGAACTCGAAGCCAGGCTGAACAGTGGCGTGGTCAAAGAAGTTTTTATTGCCACCAGCTCAACTGTTCCGGGAGAGGCTACAGCCAACTATCTCATCGACAGACTGCAGAACAGAGAAATCCTTGTGAGCCGCCTTGCATGTGGAATACCCATGGGGATGGACATTAAATATGCCGACAGGCACACCCTTGCCAGGGCCATTGAAAGCAGATCAAAAACCAGCTAGAGTATTCCCCTGACCTGTGGTTCAGCCTGCACGCATCAGGTGGACACAAAGCACCCCCTGCAGCATCTTTTTCCCTGCCTGTTCTGTTCAACAGATCTCATCTCCATCTTCTCTCGCCACGGCAGTACCCAGCGGATCTGCATGAAACTCCTGAATCGGTGGCACTTCCCGGGAACAGGGCCCGGCCCATCCGGACAGCCTGACAACAGTTGTGATATCAGGGCGTTCAAAGGAGGCCAGATGCATGGCCTATAAACGGCCTGCAGGACTCAGGCCTGCCCCGGGGAACGGAAATATTCCCGCCCTCTCTTAACAGGGAAGCCCGTAAAATCATTACACTATGCTCTGTATAAGTACATTTTTCTCACAAATTCAGGAAACTGTTTTTCTCCCCTTCCACTCATAGTGCAATTTCACTTATTTTTTCTTGACAGAACCGCCAGATATTGGTAATTGACACTGTTCATGCTTTCTCTTTTGTCCCCGGACAAAGAGAGGCTATGCAAAGAGAACTAAACACAGGCGCGTAACTCAGCGGGAGAGTGTCACCTTGACATGGTGGAAGTCGGCGGTTCGAAACCGCCCGCGCCTACCAGAATGACCTGGCTAAAGTTCATACGGACAACTGAGTCCCGTATTAATTTTAGCCTTTGCTTTTATATAGACTTTCGTTATGACCGACATCAAGATTGCCATAGAAGGTGGAGAGGCAGCAACCATTGCTGCAGGATCTACTGTGGGAGAAGCACTCTCCGAGCTGCTGTCCAATAAACAGCGCAAGAGAACCGTTGCTGTCTCCCTTGACGGAGAGATCCTTGATCTTTCACGTCAGCTCAACAGTGATGCCACCATCACTCTCATTCAGATCGGATCTGAAGGG
>JAMOMO010000377.1 GCA_027067035.1 Desulfobulbaceae bacterium | reverse complement strand
GGGCCTGCCCGTGGACAGGATTACTGCAGGGTTTGAAGTGAAGGAGGGGGTGGCCAGATTCAGCTCCCTCAGCCTTGAGTCCCCGGAGATCAGCATGGCGGGGAAGGGATGGATTGATTTTCCAGTGAAAAAAATTGATATGGATCTGAATATGATTACCAGGGCAAAACAGAACGTGAACAAGATTCCTCTGGTGGGATATATTCTGGTCGGAAAGGAGAAACGTCCTTCAATAACCGTGAAGGTCACGGGAGACCTCTATGACCCGAAGGTCCAGTATTCTGCCTTCAAGGAAGTGGTGACCGAACCTTTTTACATGCTCTACCGGACCCTTGCCTTACCTGCCTATCTGGTCGCCCCCATGATTGAGAAGGGAAAGAGTCTGGGGGAGGATGTTTACTGGAAGAGTGAGGATGAGATGGCGCAGTAGAAGAATAAAAAAAGGCAGAGCTTCCCGATGGAAGCACTGCCTTTTAAATCTGTTCTACAGCCTGTAGAAGATCAGCAACCGCCTATTCCTCAACCACCAGCCGGTTTGATCTGTGCCGGAGCACCCTCTTTTGTGACGGGACCTGCAATGGCGGAACGGGAAACCTTGATCCGCACCTTATCGGCAATCTCCAGAGTGACGACACTGTCTGTCAGGCCGGTGATGGTGCCGTGAATTCCGCCCTTTGTGACAACTTTGTTTCCGGTTTTAAGCTCATCCAGAAACTGCTGCTGCAGTTTGGCCTGCCTCTGCTGGGGCCTGATGAGCATAAAGTAAAAGACACCAAAGATGAGAATGAGGGGGATGAAAGAGGCTATTCCTCCTGCTCCACCTGCTGCTGCTCCACCGCCTGCTGCGTATGCGACTCCTGTCATGATTATTCCTCCGATGATGATGGCTCTTTGCTGCTGTATCCTTTCTTCAGCAGAGTAACTCTGTCGGGATATGTATCCGGCAGGCTTTGTCTGTACAACGATCAGGATTTCTGCACAGCCATCAGGGTGTTAAGGTTTTGTAATGGGATTATAAGGTAATATTTTTCTAAATCTTTGTATTTCTAATCACTCTCTCTCAAGCCTGCCATAAAAATCGTTACGAAATGCTGAAAAGCTGTCCTTTTCGATGGCTTTCCGCATTTTTTCCATGAGCTGAAGATAATAATGGAGATTATGGATGGTGTTGAGCTGATAGCTGAGGATCTCCCTGCACTGAAAGAGATGGCGCAGGTAGGCTCGTGAATAGTTGCGACAGGTGTAGCAGTCGCAGTCGGGATCAAGGGGTTCCCTGTCATCACGATACCTGGCATTTTTGATAACCACCTTTCCCCTTGAGGTGAAGAGGGTTCCATTGCGTGCATTGCGGGTGGGCATGACGCAGTCGAACATGTCCACACCCCTGTATACACCCTCAACCAGGTCTTCCGGGGTACCCACTCCCATGAGGTAGCGGGAGTGGTCTTCGGGGAGATGCGGGATGGTGGCTTCGGTCATGTCCTGCATCATGGCCTTGTCTTCACCGACACTCAGGCCT
>JAMOMO010000376.1 GCA_027067035.1 Desulfobulbaceae bacterium | reverse complement strand
TTGCCTTCTGGCTGAGCCGTGATAAAACGGTGCTGCAGCCTTTCCTCCCCGAAGAGGTATACAGTGAGGTGGCAAGCACCGGAAAGTTCATTGATGATCAGCATGTTATTTCCACCCGTATTCAGAAGGAGCTGGATTTCTCGGAAATAGATGATCTGCTCTCCTGGAAGCAGGAGCTGCGGCAGAAGTACCTTGCCAGCCAGACGGATATAAAACCTGCGGAGCTGCGGCGTTTTGACCTGCTCGTGCACATGTTTCAGCTTCTGAACCAGAAGTATAACCTCGGTTTTCAGGAGCTGCGTTCAGAGCTTGAGCATGCTGCCCAGGAGGGGTTTCCGGAGATGGAGGAACTTCTTGACACCCTTGAAAACTGCGAAACAGTGGAGTGTGTTGAGGCCCTGCTGGACACCCTTGAGGGCCTGAAAGACATTATTCTCTCCAGTGAGGTCTTTGAGGCGCGGGAGGATATCTATTATAAACGGCATATCGCCGTTGATATCCCCTCTGTCTACGGGAAGTATCGGGAGAAAAAATTTGACAGTCTTTCCCTGAGTTTCCGCCTGGAAAACCTCACCAATATTTTCCTGGAACGCCTCCCTGAGACCGTGAATCTCTCCATCATCACCCAGGCCACCTTCTACAGGATTGTGAAGTGTTTAAAGCTCTATCTGCGTGCGCTGCGGGTGGATGGTATTTCATCCAGGCGGCTGGATATTTATATCTCTCTTCTTAGCAGTTCACTGAAGATAAGGCGCTTTTCCTACACCCAGTATCTGGATATCTTCAGGGGATTGTCTGAAGGTGTAAAGGATGTCATCTACTCCTATTATACCAATATCCATCAGAATAATCTCTCCATTGTCATCCCTCAGATCGGTGCCAGCAATCTTCTTACCAACTACCGTTCCCTGTGGAATGATGATGACAAGACAAACTCCATTCACAGCCTCTCAGAGGCCTTTCTGCGGGATCTGATCGCAACCACTTTTGGTCTGCAGCATCTGGATAATTTCATCACCAGAGTTATCGGTACCCTGGAGAGTCAGAAGGATATTCTTGATGAGCGACGCCTTGATCTGCTCATGACCTATAACCCGGAATGCGCCATATCCCAGCTGCACAGGAGTAATCCCTATACCCATGATCTGATCCATCTTGGAAACAAGGGTTTTAACCTGGAGGTACTGAGCGATGATGAGAAACCGGTGCCGCCCGCATTTATTATCACCACAGAGATTTTTCGCTGCAGGGAGGTTATCTACGGGTTTGACAAGGCACGGGATGAGTTTATGCAGCGTGTCAGGACCTCACTCACCGAACTTGAAAAGCTCACCGGCCGGGTCTTTGCGGCACCCAAAAGTCCTCTTCTGCTTTCGGTGCGCAGTGGTGCTGCCGTTTCCATGCCGGGAATGATGGCCACAGTCCATAATGTGGGAACCAATGAGGAGCTGATTGAGGAGGCGGCCCAGGAGTATGGTGATTCCTATCTGGCCTGGGATAATTACCGCCGTTTTCTCCAGTCGTGGGCCATGACGTCAGGTGTTCCGCGAGAAGAGTTTCAGACCCTGATGAATAAGGCGAAAAAGCGGCATAATGTGAGTATGAAAGGACATTTTTCCCCGCAGCAGATGAAGGAACTTGCCCTTGAGTATCAGAAGGTGATACGCAAACAGGGACTTGGGATTCCCGATGACCCCTGGCTGCAGCTGGTGACGGCCATTGAGATGGTCTTTGATTCCTGGGAGACGGACAAGGCCTCGGATTATCGGAAGATCATGGATGTTTCAGATTCGTGGGGAACGGCGGTTATTGTCCAGGCAATGGTGTATGGCAACAAGAGCCAGTCTTCGGGATCTGGAGTTCTCTTTACTGCCCATCCCTATCGAAAGGTGCAGCGGGTTGCACTCTGGGGTGATTACGCCTATGGCGATCAGGGGGAAGATATCGTTTCCGGTCTGGTTACCAGTTATCCCATCTCAGTGGAACAGGCAGAACTTGACGGAAGAGCAGTTGATAAGACCCTCGAAGTACGTTATCCTGACATATATCAAGAGCTGCTTACCATCTCACGGGAACTGGTATACGAGAAACGCTGGAATCCACAGGAAATTGAGTTCACCTTTGAGGGGCCCGATGCCAGCCAGCTTTATCTGCTGCAGACCCGTGATATGATAACCATTAAGAAGCAGGAGCGGTTTCAGGTCTTTGCCGATGCCGAAGCTGTTGCCAGGGACTACCTTGGCAAGGGAATCGGGGTGTCTGGTTCGGCGCTGTCGGGACGGGCGGTCTTTACTGAAGAGAATATTCGGGAACTGCGCAGGAGCGACCCTGATACTCCGCTGATTCTGATCCGTTCAGATACCGTGCCCGAGGATATCAAGGTCATTGATATGGCAGAGGGACTTCTTACATCCAGAGGGGGGCAGACTTCCCATGCCTCGGTGGTGGCAGTTCGTCTGGAGAAGACCTGTATAGTGGGCTGTAAGCACCTGAAGGTGTATGAGACAAAGAAATATTGTGAAATGGGGAATACGGTGATCAGATTTGGTGATCCGATCTCCATTGATGGACGAAGTGGCCAGGTACTGACCGGACTGCATGAGACCCGTGAAGAGATGCACATCCTGCCGATCTGATACCTGAAAGATGGTGTTGCAACAAGGAGCGTGTCATGGCACAGAAAAGTAGAAAAATGAAACTGTTGAAGGGATCTCCACTGTCAGCTTATGCACGGAAGAAGGCCCGTGATCTGGGACTGGACGGAAAAGGGATGAAACTTGCCGAACTGGTCTGGATGATTCAGGAGAAGGAAGGCCACCGCAGCTGTTTTAAGCGGGAAAAGATATGTAGTCGGAATGACTGTTGCTGGCAGCTTTCCTGTGGCGCAAAAATGGAGTGAGATGCACGGGGGCACAGTCTCTGTGGCCCCCGTTTCATCAACCGTTTTTTTGCTGCAGAGCTTCCCGGCCGGGAGGCTCTGTGTCATGAATCAGAAGCTTCCTGTATCTTTTTCATCTGGCTTTCCAGGCCGACCACCTGCTCAACAGGTAGCACAAAGGCAATCCCTGTTCCCGGTTTGTGGAACTCCCCCTTATCCTGTATTGCCGCCAGAATATCATCCACATGGTGTTCACCCACCAGAAGCATCACGATATCTGTCTGGGCCTCAAGGGTGAGCCCGAAGAAGGACTTTGCCTCATGGATCCCCGTACCTCTGGCGTGGATGATCGTGGCTCCGGTGGCTCCTGCCGCTTTGGCGGCATCCACGACCCTGTCTGTGATGTCCGGTTTGACTGAGGATAAGATGACTTTAAAGCGCATTGGTGTTCTCCAGTGTTTTTTTACTGCGTTTAACTTTGAGCTCCATGAGCTGGGCATAACCCATCACCGCAATGATGGGGAAGAGACTGGCAAAAGCGATCAGTCCAAAGCCGTCAAGTGCGGGATTGCGACCGGGAACTGCAGCGGAAAGCCCGAGACCGAGGGCTGCCACCAGCGGGACAGTGACAGTTGATGTGGTCACGCCTCCGGAGTCATAGGCCAGGGGAATGATGCTTTTCGGGGCAAAAAATGTCTGTATGATTACGATCAGGTAGCCTGCAAGAATGTAGAGGTAGAGGGGCGTTCCGCTGACGATACGGAAGGTCCCGAGGCTTATTCCAAAGGCCACCCCTATGGCCACGGTGATTCGCAGGCCCCATGTGGATATTGTTCCAGCTGAGACTTCATTGGCCTTGTAGGCCACGGCAATAAGGGATGGTTCTGCGATGGTGGTGGCAAATCCTATCATGGCGGCAAAGAGATAGACCCAGTAATAGGCTGCCCAGTCAGAGCTGTTCGCAGCGGCATCTGGACCAAAGATGAAGGCCGGGTCGGAGAGCTGGTGAGCCATGATCTTGCCAAGGGGGAAAAGTGCCTTTTCAAGCCCGGCAAGAAACATGGTGAGCCCTATGATCACGTAAACAGCTCCATAGAGCAGCTGTTTCAGATGGGGGATCTTCCGCCGCAGTACCAGGAGCTGGAATACCGTTATCAGGATGATAATAGGCAGAACGTCCCGGCAGGTACTGAGCAATATCAAACCAAAGTCTTGTAGAAAATTCATAGTGTTACCCATCCTCCATTATCCAAAGATGATCAGTCCATAGCCCATGACAAAGATCATGGGAAGAAGAGAGGCCAGGGCAATGAGGCCGAATCCGTCGGTGAGCGGGCTCCTGCCCCGTATCGTTGAGGCAAGGCCCACGCCAAGTGCTGCAACAAGTGGAACTGTTATTGTGGAGGTGGTGACACCACCGGCGTCATAGGCAATGCCGATGATCTCCTCCGGGGCGATGATGGTCATCAGCATGACCAGAGAGTAGCCGCCAATGATCAGATAGTGAAGGGGCCAGCCGCGCAGGATACGCAGGACACCAATCAGGATTGCAAGCCCCACCGAAAAGGCGACGGACATCCGCAGCCAGAATGCATACTGTTTGAGGGATTCGGGCTCTGGGCTGATGAGACCGCCACGGGCGGCGATGTCAGCCGATTTTGCAGACACTGCAATGAGCGCAGGTTCGGCGACGGTGGTGGAAAACCCGAGGGCAAAGGCAAAAGTGAGGAGCCAGAAAAGACTCCCCTTTCTGGCAAGGGCATGGGCCATTGCCTCACCAATGGGAAAGAGGCCCATCTCAAGCCCCTGAATGAAGAAACTGAGGCCGAGGACAACGAGAAGCGCCCCCAGAAGGACATCTCCCATTTGAGGAAGTGGCTGCCTGAGAACAACAATCTGAAAAAAAGCAATTACCAGGACAATGGGAAGCAGGTCAGTGGCGGCAGCCTTAATTTTACCAAGAATTATCGTTATGATCATATGAGGCTGTCGTGTTGCTCTTTCAGGGGCGCTGGTGACCGCAAATCAGGTTCTTTTTTCGGGTACACCAAGGGCCTTGAGGATAAGTCCCAGCGGACAGAACTTGGTGATGCCGAACTGGAAGAGATTTAATCCCACAAAAGCTGTACCAAAGAGCCAGTACTTGTGTACGAACAGCGGGTTGCTGCCGCAGTCGATGCCAAGTGCCATGGTGAGCAGGATAAAAAAACCGGCCAGAGTGTGTATCCAGTCTGTAACTATCATGATATGTCCTCACGGAAAAAAAGTGAATAGAAAGAGTAATGATACCTGTTAAATTTTGTAAATAATAGTGCCGTACGGTAACTTTGTCCAGCAGTTAAAGGAAAAACTTAAATTCTTTTTGTCTGCCATTTCCGTTTGCTTTGTCTTTTAAAGAGAAAAAAGTTCAGACCGGCACATATGAGAAAACCAATAACCAGGCCGAGGAAAAATTTTCCCCATCCGTCTGAAGGTGGTCCTGAGCGGACGGTATCTTTTGCTGCTGACGCATCGTTGGCTCCCGGGGGCACCTGTTTTACAGAAAGCTCTGTTTCAGGAGCGGCGATACTTTCGGGAGCTGCCGTTTCGGCGGGGAGCAGTGCAAAACCCTTTGCCAGCAGTTTTGTCGCTTCTGCATCCCGGACTTTTCGCTCTTTACTGCCCATGACAATGGCTATGACCCTGCGATCATTTTTTTTTGCAGTGGCTGCAATGGAGAATCCGGCCTTTGCAAAATATCCGGTCTTGAAACCGTCACAGCCCTCAACCGTGTTCAGGAGATGGTTGTGGGTGCGCATGATAAATTTTCCCCCTCTGAAGTCCCTCACCCTTGTCCCTGTGTATTTGAAGACTTCCGGTTTGGTGCTCAGGTAACGACAGAGTTTTGCAAAGTCCCGTGCCGTTGTCACATCCACTTTCTGTCCCCTGGCGGGCGGCAGGCCGTGAACAGAATGAAACCTGGTACCGGTCATGCCGAGTTCCCGTGCCTTTGCGTTCATCATTGCCACGAATTCTTCCGTTGTACCTGCAACATGGGTGGCAAGGGCGACGGCTGCATCGTTTGCCGATTGAATCATCAGGGCATAGAGCAGGTCTTCAACGGGAAACTGCTCTTTGGGGTCGAGGTAGACCTGAGAGCCTCCCATTTTATAGGCGTCCACAGTGACCTGTACCATCTCATCGGTCTGCAGCTGTCCCTTTTCCATTTGTTCAAGAATAACCAGAAGTACCATGAGTTTTAAGGTGGATGCGGGGTAGACCGTGAGATCGGCATTTCGGGAAAACAGGATTTCACCGCTGTCTGCATCCAGTACAACAGCAGATGCGTAGGGGGAGGCGGCCACGCTTTTGAGTGGTGCACGGCTTGCGGTGGCAGCAGTTGCAGTGAAAAAAATGAGAAGGAGTACGGCCAGGGTATGATAGTTGATTCTCATGGTGAATTGTCACGATATGTTTGAGGGGAAACGGGTCTGTTTATCAGTGCCGCAGTGTGTATCAATAGTCGTTCCACGGGAGTCATTTCCCTGTTGTGTCTGCGGATCTTCATGGCCAGGGCGGGTTCATCGGTGATGATACCGTCTACTCCCAGTGCCATAATCCGTGACATGGATGCGGGGTCATTGACAGTCCAGACAAAAACCTGTCTTCCGGATGCCTGGAGGCGTCTTATGAAGGCAGGTTTTGCAGTGGCCATGTTGACTGCAAGAAAGTCTAGCTCACTATTTGAGATTTTACCAATGGCTTTGCTGAGCAGCAGGCCGACGGGCCAGTCCGGTCGAAGGTTGTGGAATCGGTTAATGGCATCACGGTTGAGGGACATGATGGCAATTTTATCTGCCATACCGGCTTCTTCCACAATTTCTGCCACGCGTTCCTCCAGGTGCCGGTTATGGCCGTAATCCTTGAGCTCAATAAGGACCCGGCATCTCTTTTCTGCAAGTTTCAGAACCTCTTTGAGGGTGGGAACACGTTCTGCGGAAAATTGCGGAGCAAACCAGGAACCGATATCCAGCTGTTTGATTTCATCAAGACTGCCATCCCACACCTGAAGAGGATTCCCGGCCAGTTTCATGAAATCACGGTCGTGGGTGACGATAATCTCTCCGTCCCTTGATTCCTGCACATCTATTTCTATCCAGTCACTGCCGTCCGTTATGGCCTGTTCCAGAGCGGCAAGAGTGTTTTCAGGTGCCTTGCCGGCGGCCCCCCGGTGGGCGATTATCACGGTGTTGTTTTGTGTGGGGATGTCATTCACAAGGACTGTTCCTGTGAGAACTGCTCCGCAGAGGGCAAGGAGAAGCATGAGCAGGAGACGGGGCGGGGAGATACCGGGGGGGCTGTCCATTTCGGGCATTGCGGGCAACTCAGTTCCACCTTGTTGTCTTCTGAAAAAGAGCAGAGTAATTGCAGCAATGCTTCCTGAGGTGAAGGTGCTGATCAGGAAGTTGCCAAGGAACCAGCAGGCCACAAAGACTCCGAGTAGTGTGACAAGGGAGCTCAGGGAGTAAAAGAAAAACGGTGCAAGCAGAGAAGTTGTCAGCCGGAGGGCCGCGAAAAAGAGCATGCTGGCGAGAATTCCTGTCAGGAGCCAGCTGCCGATTGTCGCCATGATGAGTTTTCTCTGTCCGTGGCTCAGCTCTTCGCTTTCAGTGAAACAGCCCGCCGGACTTTTCATGCTGAAGAGGATAAGAGGGAGCGCCAGGAGCCAGCCGGAAAGGTTCTGGAGCAGCACATGGATCATGGTAAAAAGAATCCCTGCAATGGAGA
>JAMOMO010000375.1 GCA_027067035.1 Desulfobulbaceae bacterium | reverse complement strand
CAGTTTCAGCAATGGCGGCCCCGAGGTAAAGATCATGCTCACCCCCGGTCATACTCCCGGTTCCTTCACCATGATTGTGGACAACACCTATATGCTCTCAGGTGACACTGTCTTTATTCAGTCCATCGGACGTCCTGATCTTGGCGGCCAGGCCGAGGACTGGGCAGTACTGCTTTTCAATACCCTGCAGCAGGTAGCCAAACTCGACGACTCTCTGCTGGTCCTGCCCGGCCACTATATGGACTGGTCTGAAGCCGATGAAGATCTCATCTTCTGTCTCACCTTCCGTCAGGTCAAAGAACGCAACAAGGAAGTCTTTTCCATGACCGACGTCAATGACTTTATCAAATACATAAAAGACAACATGCGTGAGCAGCCTCCGGAATACGCTCTCATCCGCCTTGCCAACGGTAATATGGAACAGTATGATATAGACAAACAGGAGGAGCTCGATCTCGGAAAGAACGAGTGTGCCGCGACAGCCTATGCAAAGGCACAGGCCGAAAAAGAAAACAGCTGACAGCCGGCTGACATAGTGAATTTCCCGCTCTCACGAACCCGTGCTGCCTTTTGCATCGCTGAAATGCTGCACGGGTTCTGTCCGTATCGTCTCTTACAGCCCTGCCGACTGACCCGATAGCCATAACAGCCGGTCCACCTTTACTCTCAGCAAGCCTTCATCTCCAGTTATGTCTGAAACAGTCCCCTCGAAAGGTGTACACATCCGTCTTGTTCTTACCATGCTCTTCTGGGGCGGAACCTTTGTGGCGGGACGCCTGCTTGCAAAAGAGCTGTATCCCATAACTGCTGCATCTTTCCGGTTCATCGCAGCCTCGACAATGCTGTTAAGCGTGATTCTCATCCGGGACAAAAAACTCCCCATGCTTACACTCAAGCAATGGGCTGCCATGGCCCTTCTTGGACTGACAGGAGTCTATGCCTATAATATCTTTTTCTTCACCGGCCTGCAAACGGTGGAGGCGGGACGGGCATCCATGATCATAGCCGTGAATCCCGTGGTGACCACCCTGCTGGCCATCCTCTTTTTCAGGGAACGGTCGGGACTGCTGCGCCTGACAGGCATGATACTCTCCGTCAGCGGAGCCATGATCGTCATCTCAAGGGGACATCCGTCAATCATCTTCACAGGAGACCTCGGGGGAACCGGTGAACTCTACATGGCAGGATGTGTCCTCAGCTGGTCTGCCTATACCCTCATCGGCAAACGACTACTCAAAAACATACAACCCCTTGTTGCCGTGGCCTATTCCTGTTCTCTGGGAGCCATATTCCTGACAATCACAGCAGTGGCAACCGGCCACTTCGATGACGTCAGCCGCCTCTCGTTCACGGGAACGGCCTGTATCTTCTACTTTGCCTTTTTCGGCACCACCCTGGGTTTTATCTGGTTCTACGACGGCGTCAAAAAGCTCGGTGCCGGAAGAGCCGCCATGTATGTGAATCTGGTGCCGGTGAGCGGCATTCTCATGGGAACCCTGCTCCTTGGAGAACGACTCGACAGCTCACTGCTCATTGGTGGCGGCCTTGTGTTCTCCGGGCTCTATCTTATCAATCACACTCACCGCAATACTTAATTCCTGTCACGGATCAAATCGTTTCACCTTTCATTTTCCGCAACAACCACACCCCGGAACCTTCGACAATCTTGTCGAGCCATGCAGCCATTGTCGAAACTCTTTCATTCAGCCGGTGACCTGGCAAGCACAACCATCTGACATCATACTCTATTTTTTTCCTCTTCCTGGCGCAGTTATTGAAACGGCTATTGCATGGCAGTTTAGCAGACAACTCTTTAACAGCGAGGAACCATCATGATAGCACCAAAACTGATGAGTACAGCCATAGCCGTGCTGATACTTCTCACAGGAAGCATTTTTTTACCAGACGACACACAGGCCAGGGGACGGCAGCAGGGAGGAGGCAGTCAGCAGGGTGCCGGTCTCAGCACATTAATAGCCCCCCTGCCGAAAGAGCCCTTGAGTGCTGTTGAGCAGCAGGGTCTGCTGACCATGCGTGAAGAGGAAAAACTGGCCCGTGACGTCTACCGGATACTCTATTCCCAATGGGGACAGGAGGTATTCAACTCCATTGCCCGAAGTGAACAGCGTCACATGGATGCGGTGAAGGCCCTGCTCGACAGATATGAACTGGAAGATCCCGCCATGGGAAATGCCCAGGGTATTTTCCATGATCCTGAACTGCAGAAACTCTACCTTGCACTTGTCAAAAAGGGCAAAAAATCGAGGATTGATGCATATATTGTTGGAGCAACCATAGAAGACCTTGACATCAGAGACCTCTATGAACTGCTGCCCCAAAGTGACAATCAGGATATCAGAATCGTGTATCAGAACCTGGCAAAGGGCTCCAGAAATCACCTCCGGGCCTTCAGCTTTCAGCTCTCTTCAAGTGGAACAGCCTACACCGCACAATTTCTCAGTCAGCAGCAGATCGACACAATTGTCTCTTCCCCCGTGGAGCGCGGTCCTGTCGATCAGAACGGTGCCTCCATGAAAAGGGGCAAGAACTTCAGCAGGGGGCGGGGGGGCTGCGGTCCCGGAAAAGTTTTGTAAAGTTTATGTAAAGATGAGCAAGATAGCCGACTGTCATTCCGATAGAGAGAAATGGAGATTTTTCAAAAATCTCCATTGGCAGCAGGCAGAGTGAGCCAGGCGGGAGGCAGGAAACGGATGTCCTGTCCTCCTTTAACTTCCTTCAAGAACAGAAAAAGGAGAAATTATGATGAACGGAATTTGTGGTTCCGGCGGTTGTTCCATGCAGCAGATGCAAGGTATGCAACGACGCCAGGGTCAGGGTCAGGGAGAACGTTTCAACAAACTTGACACTGACGGCGATGGAGCCATCAATCAGACAGAACTGAAAACCATGACCGACACCATGTCAGAACGTACCGGTCAGCAGATATCAGTGGAAGATGTCTCAGCAAGTTTTGATGCCAACAATGATGGCCTGCTGGGACAGGATGAAATGCAGACAATGATGATGAGTCTGCGTGAAGAAATGGGTGGGGCGCAAGCTGGACAGGGCGGTATGTCCTCTTCACAGATGCTCTCTGCCTACCAGATGGATCCTGAACAGGATCTCACCTCAACCCTGCTTGACATGTTCGGGGAGCAGGAAGATGATGAGGAGAACAACTCCTACAGTCCTGTGAACCTGCAAGCCTGACAGGAACATGAGCGGCTCCTCTGTCAGCCTTTCAGATGACAGGGACAGCATCTGCCTTGGGTACCCCGGTCCGGAACCGGAATGGGACGCGTCCCGGTTCCGGTTCCGGACTACCCTTCATCCCCCTGGAGAAGAGGCAATATAATCTCCACAATAAGTCCGCTGCCACCTTCACAGTTTTCCGCCCTGATGGTGCCCCCGTGCATCTGTATGGCGCCCCTGGCTATGGCGAGCCCCACACCGGTACCACCCGAATCCCGTTCCCGCGATGCTGAAACGCGGAAAAAAGGTTTAAATATATTTTCCAGGTCCTCTTCTGCTACCCCGGGACCGTAATCCCGGATACGAACACAGGCCTCTTCCCCGGTTTCACTGAGCTGAATCTCAACCACAGTGCCAGAATGAGTGTAATGCAGGCCGTTGCGAATCACATTTTCCAGGGCCCTGCCGATGAGTTCCTCGTCTCCTGCCACATAGACATCTCTCACACCCTGCAGGGTGATGCTCTGCCCCTGTTCCGCCGCCTCGAAATCCGCATCATGGACAATATCCCTTAACACTTTTTCAAGATTTACCGGCTGCCGGCCGACACTCTCCATGCCCCCCTCCATTCGGGTAAGCATCAGAAGCTGACCGATGAGCACATCCACCCGGTCCGACTCTTTTGCAATTCTGTCAAGGTAGGATTCAGCTCTGTCTGGCCGCTGCCTCACCATCTGCAGTGCCAGGTTCAACCTGGTCAGCGGAGAGCGCAGTTCGTGGGAGATATCCCGGAGCAGACGCTTCTGTGCCTGAATAAGTGACTCTGTCTTCTCCACCATGATATTAAAATCACGGCTGAGATCGGCGATCTCGTCACCTCTGGAATCCGGCATCTCCACCCGGGCTGAAAAGTCACCCTCTGCTATTTTCTGGGCCGCCTGACGCAGTTTCCGGACAGGTGCCGTAAGGGAACGTGCCAGCAGATAACATCCCGCACCGGCCACAAGCAGCATCACCAGCAAAGGAAGTCCCAGGGGAAGCAGACCGGGCCTCAGCGTACCGGCTTCCTCCCTGCCAGACGTCTCTGGCCAGTAGATCCGCTCCATGGTGCCGAGGACAACATAATCCTTCAGCTCAGGACCAAAGATGGGCATGGCAACCATCACCTCGGAATCACTTACATTATACTGCACAGACCCTGACCGCGCAGAGGCGGCAGCAAGGTCTGCGGCACCGGCGGGCAGGCTGCGTCCTGAAAAAGAGCTGCCATGGGGACTCACCAGAAAGATATGCCCGATTCCGGCTCCCTCAACTTCAGCAAGATAGCCTCTCACTGCAGCTTCTCCACCCCCGGCAGCAAGCTGTTCCGCAGCAATACCGCTGGCAGTGAGAAAATGTTCCAGAGTCTGAAACTGATGGTGCTGAATTCGTTTTATCAGCTCACCGTAGGGTCCGACCTGTGCCCAGTAGGATATCAGTGCCGTGGTAACAGAGGCCAGCAGGGTGATGAATATAAAACTGCTGAAGAGTTTGCGAAAGAGGCTTCCCATGGCTGCGAGTCACCCGCTTGAAAGAGTATAGAGATACCCCACACTGCGCAGGGTCTTAATCCGCTCCCGCCCTTTCACCTGGTGCCCGAGCTTTTTACGCAGACTGCTGATGTGCACATCAATACTGCGGTCAAAGACTTCAAGTTCCCGGTGCAGAACCGTTCTTGTAAGTTCCTCTCTGGTCATCACCCGGCCGACGTTTCTGACCAGTTCATACAGCAGGGAAAACTCCACTGCGGTCATCTTCACAAGATCTCCGTTCTGGGTGACACTCCTTGCGCCGAGATCCAGTTCAATATCGTCAAGTCCAATACGGGAGAGACGGGCAGAGGAGTTACCGTCATTCTGCAGAGTCCTGCGCTGTATGGCATGTATCCTTGCGCTGAGTTCACGGGGATTGAAGGGTTTGGCAAGATAATCATCCGCTCCCATCTCAAGACCCAGGATACGATCGATTTCCTCTCCCCTTGCCGTGAGCATAAGGACTGGAACCTGTGAGGATTTTCTGAGGCTCTTCAGGAGCTCAAAGCCGGTCATGCCAGGCAGCATCACATCGAGAATCACCAGACGATGCTCCCCTGACAATGCCCGGCGCAATCCGCCAAAGGGTTCATGAACCGTTTCCACTGCAAACCCCTCCGGCTCCAGAAAATCAGCCAGCAGTTCACACAACTCCTTATCATCATCTATGACTAAAATCTGCTCCATTCCTCTTCGTCCTCCCCAAGAAATCTCTTACCGGCAGATGGTACTGCAGTGACAGGGCATCCGACATCTATTTTACACAACTTTACATAAATTGACCTGGACTTAACAGCAATCAGATGGCAGATACAGTAGCATTATCTCCATTGAAAGAACACACTGGTCCACAAATCTCTACAGAAACCGTAACGGAGCATATAATGACCCCGGAAATCACCAAAATCATCAGTATCTGTGCCATTCTCATGATCGGCATACTGCTGGGCGGATGTAACACCGTTGAACTCCAGAGCACGTGGGCGAAACCTGTTACACCCGACGACACAAACTCTGACAAGCTGCAAAGTGCCACCTACTTTGACGAAGACTCCAGGGTCCGCGTTTCCATCTTAAATAATGAAGACACCCTCTATATCCAGCTGGTAACCAGAGAACAGAAGACCAAAATGCTGTTTCTCCGTGCCGGATTTACGGTATGGATTGACACAAAAGGTGATGCCGCCAGGGATTTCGGCCTCCTCTTTCCAATGCCCAAAACCCATGTGCCCCCACGGTCCCCTGATCACAGCTCAAGGGGCAGCATGAAAAACATGGTTGAAGACAGCCAGTACAGCCTCGCCATCTTAAACGGTATGACCGAGGGCCGTCAGACCATGCTCAGAGAAAAAGCAGCGGAGCAGGGGATACACGTGCGCTTACGGAATCAGTACGACTACCTGATCTATGAACTGCAGCTTCCCCTGGAACGGCCTGCCGGCAACGACACCATCAGCATCGGTTTCGAAAGCGGCAGCATGAAAATGGCGGGAGGACGCGGCAGTGGTGGAGGCGGCGGAGGTGGCGGGAAAGGCGGTGGCAAGGGTGGCGGCCGTGGAAAGGGAGGAATGTCTGGTGGTCAGGATGGCGCTTCCCGTGGTGGCACTCCTCCGAAACCAGTAGAAATCTGGGCCCAGGTCCGCCTGGCAGACAGTCCTCTTCAGTCGCATCAGTAAGGTGCAGGATACTGTCAGCTGCCACTCTCCTCCTGCCCGTGTTCAACACAGCGGCTCAGGCCACGGTTTGAGGCCAGAAGTATGGCAATCCAGCGGGTGTGCTCTGAACCGTCAAGAGCAATACGGACAGCCATGGTCAGCGGCACAGAGAGCAGCATTCCCACGGGGCCGAGAACCCAGCCCCAGAACGCCAGGGAAAGAAATACCACCAGCACCGACAGCCCCACTCCTTTCCCCATCACCCGTGGTTCAAGGATGGAGCCGATAACAATATTCACCACAAGATAGATGAGACCGGTAACCAGGGCTGCCCGCCAGCCAAGCTGGACGAGCGCAAGAAGAATTGCAGGGACCGCAGCTATGATGGAGCCGATATTGGGAATAAAGTTCAACAGAAATGCCACCACACCCCACATCACCGCATAATCGAGCCCCTGCAGTGTCAGGCAGCCCGCAACAATTACACCGGTGACCAGACTGGTGAGGGTTTTAATTCCAAGATAGCGGTTCACCCCGGCGGCAATCTCTCCATATTTTGCAAGGGCCGTGGAATTTTCACCCTGGATTGCCCTGATCTTACAGGGAAATCCGGCAGCTTCAGAGAGAATAAAGAAGAAGGTGAGAAATATAACAAAGGCATTGGTGAGCATGCCACCCACGCCGTTCAGGGTGTTGGCCGCCATTTTCAGGAGCTTCCCCGGATTCAGGGTATCTGTGAGCAGGCTCCTGTCAAGGGTTATGCCTCTCCCGTCCAGCCATTGCCACCAGCCACCGGCCTGCTCCAGGAGCCGCTCCTGATACCTGGGTACATTTCTGGAGAAGTCGGTCATGGAGGAGCCGATCAGAGTTACCAGAAAGAGCCATATTCCCACAATCAGGACAATCAGCAGCAGCATGCCAAGCAGCTCCGGAACCCCTTTTTTCTGCATCCAGAAGAGAGGTGGAGCACAGATGATGGCAAGGAAAACAGCAAGCAGAAAAGGGACCACCAGGGGAGAGGCAGCCTTCATTCCGGCTACCACAACCACAAAAGCGGCCATATTCATAAGAGGGCTGTTTCGGACAGAAAGAGGTGCCATAAAATAAAAAGTGATAGAAAAAAAGAGGAAAATAGCGTATTTTTTTGATGGTTCGCAGGATCAGCTGGGCCATACAGCACGGGGCTGCGACAAATACCTGTCTGTATCCGGCCTGTTGTTGATCCTCTGTCTTTACTTTTAT
>JAMOMO010000374.1 GCA_027067035.1 Desulfobulbaceae bacterium | reverse complement strand
CCCATTTTTTCATCCGGTCACGGACTTCACTGGTGGTAACCGGAACCCATGGCAAAACCACAACCTCCTCCCTTCTGGCCTCCTGCCTGCACCGGGCAGATCTTGACCCGACTTTTATGATCGGCGGAATTGTCCGTGAGTTTGAAGCCAACTTTCGTCTTGGTGCGGGAGCACATTTTGTTTCCGAAGGTGATGAATATGACACGGCATTCTTTGACAAGGAATCGAAATTCCTCCACTACCGGCCTGACATTGCCATCATCACTTCCGTGGAATTTGACCATGCCGATATTTTTGCCGACCTCGATGCCATCAAAACCTCATTTAAAAAATTTGTTTCACTGCTTCCCGAAGACGGCCTGATAGTCGCACATCTTGATGACCCGAACGTGCGTGAAGTGGTACAGGATGCACCCTGTGAAGTTCAGGGATACGGCCAGAATTCCGATCTCGACTGGTATCTTGATGAGGTCCGGGCAGACGGTGGGACAACCCACTTTGGCGTCAGCCGTCGTGGTGAGAAATGGGCCGACTTTTCCGTTCAGCTCCCCGGAATCCACAACTGCCTGAACAGCCTTGCCGTGGTGGCAGTACTTCACCGAATCGGAGTCTCCACAAAGACCATCAATGAGGGACTCGGCCGGTTCGGCGGAATAAAACGCCGTCAGGAGATACGGGGCACTGTGAACGGCGTTACGGTAATCGACGACTTCGCCCATCACCCCACAGCGGTACGCGAAACCCTGCAGGCTCTGAAAAACGCCTATCCCGGGCAGCGCCTTGTCACCATTTTTGAACCCCGCACAAACTCCTCCAGGCGTGCCATCTTTCAGCAGGACTATGTGGACTGTTTTGATGCCTCCAGTCTCACCTTTATCAGGGAGCCTCTTCCCCTGGATACCATTGCTCCGGCCGAGATGTTTTCCGCATCTCAGCTGGCTGCCGATATTCGAAAACGGGGAATACACGCCAAATCCTGCCCGGATACCGATGACATCCTCGACAAAGTAATTCCCCTTCTCCAGACAGGGGATGTGGTTGCCGTTCTTTCCAATGGCGGCTTTGATAACATTCACAGCAGGCTTCTGGAAAAACTGGAAATATCCCCGCCGCAGGCTGCCTGAACCCCGGGTCTCCATGTTAAAAACACGGCAACAGGTGGCACAGTGCTGTGATTACATTCAACTATCTGCGTAGAACTGGCCGTTTTTCTGCTTCATTCTGCTCTCCGCTTTTCACCCTGCAGGACGTCCCCCGGCAATGCATCACTCGCCGTTTGAACGACCTGACAGAGCGTACCGGTATCAATCCGTCCGGATGCGACAGGTGCCATCCCCATCGAACACTCACCGATTCAGGTAAATTCTTGACCATTCGTACGATATACCGTACTATTGAGCCCTCATTCATTTCAACGCTCTTATCTTAGCCCCCTGTCAACGGGGCCATTAGAAGATTCGACAAAGCTTTATCATTTTTTTTAGGAGAGGACCCACTATGAAACTCGCTGTTCTAAAAGAGACTGAAGAGGGCGAAAACAGGGTCGCGATTATCCCGGATTCCATCAAACGACTCAGCAAAAACGGCTTTGAAGTTTTGATCGAAACAGGTGCAGGCCTGGCTTCCGGACACAGCGATCAGGACTACACGGATAAAGGTGCCACCATCGTGGCCGATACCCAGGAGCTCATCAATCAGAGCGACTGTGTTGTGAAAGTTCGCCCCCCGTCCATGGAAGAAGTGGAAACATTAAAAGACAACTCTTTTTATATTTCCATCATCCAGTCCACCCTGCGCCATGATCTGGTGAAAAAACTTCAGGAGAAGAAGATCACCGCCTTTGGCCTTGATATCATCCCCCGAACCACTCTGGCACAGTCCATGGATGTTCTTTCCTCCATGAGTACTATTTCCGGTTACAAGGCCGTCCTGCTGGCGGCTGACAACATCAATAAATTCTTTCCCATGCTCATGACCGCAGCAGGGACCATTGCACCGGCAAAGGTTCTGGTACTTGGAGCAGGTGTTGCCGGACTCATGGCCTGTGCAACGGCCAAACGTCTTGGCGGTGTTGTTGAAGCCTTTGATGTCCGTCCCGAAGTCAAGGAACAGGTCAATTCAGTTGGTGCCAAGTTCGTTGAAGTTCCCGTTAAGGAGGACGGCTCGGGTGGCGGCGGCTATGCCAAGGAGATGTCTGACGAATACAAGCAGAAACAGGCGGAACTCATCTCAAAACACATCGCCAAATCTGATGTTGTTATCCCCACAGCTTTGATTCCCGGAAAAAAAGCCCCCATTCTCATCACGGAAGAACAGGTGAAATCCATGAAGCCCGGATCTGTCATTGTTGATCTTGCTGCTGAAATGGGCGGCAACTGTGCCGTTACCACACCGGGAGAAAATGTGACCGTCCACGGTGTCCAGATCATCGGACATGCAAACCTTCCATCCACCATGTCCTATCACGCCTCCCAGATGTTTTCCAAAAATGTGGAGAAGTTCCTTTTTCACCTCTGTGACGAAAATGGATTCAAAATGGATATGGAAGATGAAATCACCAGTGGTTCACTGGTCACCAAAGATGGCGAAGTCATACACGAACTGACCAAGTCACTCATGGCCGGTTAGTTAAGGAGAAGAAAAGATGGATACAGGAACAATCATCATCGGGTTGACCATTTTTGTACTGGCCTGCTTTGCAGGGGCCGAGCTTATCTCAAAAGTGCCTCAGACCCTGCACACCCCGCTTATGTCTGGCTCAAACGCCATTTCAGGTATTGCCATTCTTGGTGCATTAATTGCAACCGGCAGACCGGAATCCGTTGATGCAGAATCGATCATTGGTTTTTTTGCCGTCATCTTTGCCACAGTGAATGTGGTGGGCGGCTATATGGTCACCGACCGCATGCTGCAGATGTTCAAGAAAAAGAAACGGAAGAAAAAAGAATAGCAGCCGGTTAACGGATCCCTGCCCGGCCCCGGCCGGGTACTCAAGAATGTACCAATAAGAGAGTTTAAGTCATGTCTACTGTCAATATTATCGATTTTGTCTATCTGATATCAGCAGTGCTCTTCATGCTGGGTATCAAAAATCTGAGTTCTCCGGCAACCGCCAAACTCGGAAACTATCTGTCCATGACCGGAATGGCAGTGGCGATTCTTGCCACCCTTGCCAGCCCGGACATGTTCGGTTTCACAATGATCATCATTGCCATTGCCATCGGTGCTGCCATTGGCGGCTATGCCGCCATCAAGGTGGAGATGACCTCCATGCCTGAAATGGTCGCCCTGTTTAACGGTTGCGGTGGCGCAGCATCAGCACTGGTTGCCATGGCCGAGTTCAACGGTCACACTGCCGCCTTTGCAAATTTCACCCTCATCACCCTGCTTCTCTCCATCATCATCGGCGGACTGACCTTCACCGGTTCCATCATCGCCTATACCAAACTGCAGGGGATTATTTCCACCAGGCCCATAACCTATCCGTTCCAGCAGGTGGTGAATGCAGGAATCGTTGTCCTCACCCTCTTTCTCGCCTATACGGTATTTCAGGACCCATCCAATGTCTTTGCTTTTTACATGATCATTGTGTTGTCCCTCGGCCTTGGAGTCCTCGCGGTTATTCCCATCGGTGGTGCCGACATGCCGGTCATCGTGTCGCTGCTCAACTCCTACTCCGGTCTTGCCGTTTCCATGACAGGTTTTGCTCTGAACAACAACGCCCTCATCATTGTTGGTTCTCTTGTCGGCGCATCCGGTCTCTTCCTTACCAAGATCATGTGTGACGCCATGAACCGCTCCCTTGCCAATGTCCTCTTCGGTGCCTTTGGTGCCGTTGATGATTCCGTTGCTGACGGCGGTGAAGGACCGACCGGCAGCATGAAGGGTTTTGAGGTGGAAGATGTGGCCATTGCCCTGCAGAATGCTGATTCACTGATCATCGTTCCCGGTTACGGTATGGCTGCAGCACAGGCCCAGCACGTAACCCGTGAACTTGGCGATTATCTCACCGAGGAAGGTGTTGATGTCCGTTATGCCATCCATTCAGTTGCCGGACGTATGCCCGGTCACATGAATGTTCTTCTGGCAGAGGCAGATGTCTCCTATGATCAGCTCTATGCCATGGAAGATATCAACGATGATTTTGCCAACACTGATGTTGTTCTGGTTATCGGTGCCAATGATGTTGTGAATCCGGCAGCCAAGACCAATCCAAACAGCCCCATATACGGTATGCCTGTCCTTGAAGTGGACAAGGCACGAACCGTTGTCGTATTAAAACGCTCCATGAATGTCGGCTTTGCCGGGATTGAGAATGAACTTTTCTACAAAGACAATACCATGATGCTCTTTGGGGATGCCAAGGCGTCCATCCAGAGTCTGCTGTCCGCTGTCAAAGAATAGCTTCATTACCACAAAAGAAAAAGGCGGCCCAAGAGAGTATCTCAGGCCGCCTTTTTTTCTTTTCCGGCTTGCCCCTCCGGCCATCATCGGCAGAACGGGCTTCTGTCCTGTAACAAGGAATTCCCACATCAACGGGCGGGGCCACCCGTTCTAGAGGATCTCTTCCAGCTTTTCCCGTAACGCTGCCACCAGACCGCCGTAATCAGTATCCTGGTTCCCGGCCTTCCCCTCCTTTTCTATCCTTTCAGCCAGTGCTGCAAACTCGGTGAGTCCCAGATTCAACAGCGCACCTTTCAACCCATGCCCTGCCTTTCCGATGGCCTCCAGATCACTCTCCTCAAGCACCTGTTCCAGGCTTCTCATATGGTTTTGCAGAACAGTGATAAATGTGGGAAGCATTGTAAGAACTTTTTCCATGGGGATTCCATATTGCTCACGTACATGGCATATCACCCGGTCAGAAAGAGATAAATGACGTGTATCCATATCTTTTATGTCCTCTCAAATCAACCCCAGTTCACCAAGCTGCTGCGCTATCATCTGAGCACTGACAGGCTTGGTGAGATACGCCTCACACTCACCTCTCACCAGGGCCTCCATGATATTTTCCGAATCATCCAAAGCCGTGATCATAATTACCTTAACCCTGCTGCTTCCCGGAATGCCTGATTCTTTTTCCAGGTGCCGGATTTCCTGAAGTGCTGCCTGCCCGTCAAGCTCGGGCATCACAATATCAAGACAGACCAGATCAAATTTTCTGGCTCCTTCCACAAGACTTTCACGAAAGAGATCAACCGCCGCCTGTCCATTACTGGCCACATGACATTCCCCGTAGGATTTGAGAAAATTTGTCAGTAAGAGTTGATTTACAGGTGCATCCTCTGCAATTAGAATTTTCATATTCATCCGATAATGTTTTAGTAGTTCTCCTCCATCTATGCTATACGAATGCATGGAATATTCAAATGAAAATCGGCAATTCACCGCAAATGATCCACGGCCTCCGCACCCGAAAACCAATGCCCTCCAGAGACGTATTTTAAAGCTCGTTGAATCACATGCCCTGCTGCAGAAGCAAGCACCTATTATTATTGCGGTCTCCGGCGGCCCCGACTCCATCTGTCTCCTTCACCTTCTCTCTTTTCTCTATCCGGACACCAAACGTATTGCCGTCTATATTGACCATGGCCTCCGCCCGGATGAGACTCCGGCTGAACAATCTCTTGTCCGGAAACAGGCTGCAATCTGCTCAGCCTCCTACTCCTGCGTGGCAGTTGATGTGATGAACGAAAAAAAACGTTCCGGCCGTTCTCTGGAAGAGGCCGCCCGGATACTTCGCTATGATGCACTTGAAAAAGTTCGGGCAGACAGTCAGGCCCAGTGCATAGCTGTTGGTCACACGGCCGACGATCAGGCCGAAGAAATCCTCCTTCGCCTCATCCGGGGATCTGGCAGCAGTGGTCTCAGTGGCATGAAACTGAAAAACGGAAACATCATCCGCCCGCTCCTTCACGAAAAAAAAGAGACCCTTCTGGCATATCTGCAGTCGCTCAGGATCAGCTATTGTATTGACAGTTCCAACCTGCACAGGAATTTCCTGAGAAACAGAATCAGACTGGACCTTCTTGTTGATCTTGAACAAAACTACAACAGCTCCATCCGGCAGACCCTGCTCCAGACAGCAGAAATTCTCTCCGCAGAAGATGATCTTCTTGAGCAGCTCTCAGATAGCGCCTACCAAAGCTGTGTCCGCGAGAAAGCAGGCAGCATACAGCTTCTTCTTTCAGAATTTGCACAGGAGCCACTGGCCCTGAGACGTCGCATTTTTGAGAAAATCTGCTGGAAACTTGAATCCAGACCATCATTTAAAAAAATCGGACATCTCCTTGCCCTCTGCAAGAGCAGCAGCAGAAAAGAGATCCACCTCAGTGAAGGCTTACGTGCCCTCAGAGAGCACGGCAGAATTACCTTTTTCCGACCGGTGGAAGGAGAAGGCTATCGAGGGCCTGCTGTTATAGAAAAACGATTCAGAGCCATACCAGTCCCCGGACCCGGAGAATTTACTGTCACTGAACTCCGACGGAAACTCATTATCTCCAGCCTGCATCGATCATCCTCACTTACTTCGGAACCCGGCACGCAGCTGATCATCAATGCAGATGTGCTCTCCTTTCCACTGCTGTTACGTCCACCCGACAAAGGCGAACGTTTCCGCCCCCTCGGTGCTCCCGGAAAAAAGAAGATATCACGCCTCCTTTCTGACTTGAAAATACCCGCAACGGAACGATACTGCTATCCGGTTCTCCTCTCAGGGGGGTGTATCGTCGCCGTCCCCGGCATTCGGATAGCCGACGATTTCAAAGTAACAGAAGAGACCGAAAAGGTTCTCCTGCTGCAGTGGCTTGACAACTGAACAGACATCAGCTGCCCACTCAAAAGAAAGAAAAACTGATATCCTTATATTTGAACATACCCATCTATACTATTGATTTGCAGACTCCAGTTGAGAATGGTATTCAGGACAAACTCGTTCTCTTTTTTT
>JAMOMO010000373.1 GCA_027067035.1 Desulfobulbaceae bacterium | reverse complement strand
GGATCTCCCACCAGGGGCAGCCAGGCAAAGAGGAGTGACCAGGAGCCGTAGCGTATGAAAAAACGTTCTGCCCGTTCTCTCTCTTCTGCTTTGATGCGCAGCACTTTCTGCAGCAGAAACTCAGATCCCAGGAACCCCAGAGCATAGGTGGTGCAGGCACCCAGGAAGTTTCCGGCTGTGGCCACGGCAACCGCCGGTATCGGGTCGATGCCCTGAACAATAAGGGCCACCAGGAGCCATTCGGAGCCCAGCGGCAGGATGGTGGCGGCCAGAAAGCTCAACACAAAAAGGGCGGTGAGGCCGTTATCTAACAGGAAGGATTCCATGGATGGGAGAAGCTGTCGGGCAGGAAAGCCTATTCCTGCTCTATCGCTTCAAAATCACCGTTGTAAAGGTCGCATTGCAGCCAGCCGTTGTCACGGACATTTCCTCTGCCAAGGATCAGCTTGCAGGCTTCAGCGGCCTGCAGTGCGGCAACGAGGCCAACAGTCATGGGGAGAACACGGGGTGGCGTTGTGCTTTCTCCTCCCTGCCGGTACAGGGTGCTGACAATGCTGTTTGAACGGCGGTCCACTCCGAGCTGTCCGTACCAGCCCTTCACCGCTCCATGAACAAGGGGAATGTCCATTTTGCGGCAGAGCGCGGCAAGATCTTTCCTGGCGTCTGCCGAGTCAAGGGCATCGATGACGATATCGGCGCCGGTAATGGATGAGATGTCAAAGGAGTGCTGGTGGAGACTGGTGTTAAGGGCAGGGTTTACCTGCTGCAGGGCTTCTCCGAGGACAGTGACTTTTGCCTGACCAAGGCTGTCCCTGGTGCAGAAAATCTGCCGGTTCAGATTTGTTTCGGAAAAGACATCAGGATCAGTGAGGATGAGCCGGCCAATACCTGCCCTGCCCAGTATCTCGGCATTTCTCCCACCCAGTCCCCCGCAACCGATGATTGCAACACTGCTCCTGAAGAGCCTGAGCTGTTCTGCGGGCCTGAGACCGTTGCGTTTATAGCGCAGTGGCAGGATGGAGTGCTGCAGGGCCAGGGTTTCAACAGCGGCAAGTGTCAGGGAGCTCCTGGACGCAATCTTCTGCGCTGCATCACCTGCGATGAAGCCGTTTTCTGTCTGCTCCCGGATGAGAGGCAGGATTGCCAGGGTGTCATCCACCACCGATTACCGGAAAGATTGCATAGATATCCCCTTCATGGAGCACAGTGTCGAACTGACAGTGTCGTGAGTTGAGCATGAGCACACCAACTTCTTCACGCGCAATGTTCAGGGCATCCACCACTTCACCTGCGGTGCAGCCTTCGGGAAGCTCTCTGTCTTCTTTAATGAAACGTCCTTCACGAAAGAAGGCAAAGAGCTTTACTTGAACCCGCATGGGATATTAGAAATTCCAGAAGGTATCGATCTCTTCACCGGTGAAATCCCATACCGCATTGTGTGGTGGAATGGGCTCGGTTGCGAAGAACTCGGGAAGTCTGTCGTCGAGATTGGTGAACCCTGCCGCCTGGTTGAATGCGTGCTCGGTTTTGAGAATACTCATGCCGAGGCTGGTCACATCATCTGCAGTGAGGCTGATTCCAAAGCGGGCATTGAGCATATCCACCAGGGCAGGCAGGCAGGCACCGTCATCAAGTGCTGCAAAGGCAATAAAGAGGCACATTCCAGTGGAGTCGATGGCAGCGGTGGCGATCTGTAGATTTCTGGAGAGCTCCACCTGTCCTTCCTTGGAAAGGGGATCGGCTGAGCCGCCGACACCGAGAATCTCTGTTGCAATGGTGTAGCCCATGGTGTGATCTGCGCCCTGGGTGGATGTGGCATAGGTGATGCCGATTCCTTTGATGGCGCGGGGATCGTAGGCAGGGATGGCCTGGTTCTTCACAACAGGAACCCGGGTGACGCCGTAGGTCCTGCCGACATTTGCGGCACCGTTGCCGATGATTCGGCCCAGGGGAGTACCCTTGGCAATCTCTTCGGTCATGATGCGGATCATCTCGGCACTGTCACCAAATTCCAGGACACCGCCTTCCATGGCAACTCCAAAGGCCACTGCAGTCTCGATGGTATCGATACCGATGTCATCCAGGATGTGGTCCATCTCGGCAATCTGGTCCAGATCGTCAACGGTACAGTCGGCACCCATGGCCCAGATGGATTCGTATTCGATTCCCGATGTCTTATATTTTCCCTTCAGGTCATTGTAGATCTGTGAACACTGAATAACACAACCCTGATGGCAGCCATGTTTCGGCTTGCCGCCACGTTCAACAATCAGGTCATGCATGGTCTCACCCGAGATCTGCTCATGTCCTTCAAACTGTCCGGAAGTGAAATTCCTGGTGGGCAGGCCGCCGGCCTCATTGATGATGTTTACTAAAACGTTGGTTCCATAGGTGCCCAGCGCCTGGCTTACGGGGTGGTCAACGAGGGCCTTGGTGAAGGTCTTGTTGGCGGCCCTGAAGGCATCCGGGTCGGCGATGTCAACTTTGCCATCCCCTGCATCCAGTGCAATGAACTTGATCTTTTTGGAGCCCATTACAGCACCAAGACCGCCACGACCAAGGGAGCGAAGGTGGCTGTCGGGATCTTTGACGGAAATATTGGCTGCACTCATCTGCATCTCACCGCTCTGTCCGATGGAGAGGATACCTATCTTTTCGCTGAAGCGTTTTTCAACGGCCTCAACCACGGCAAAGTTCCCCTTGCCGACAAGTTCTTCCTCTTTGCTGATGGTGACACCTTCTGGAGTCATGCTCAGAGAGTACCAGCCGTCGTCCTGCGGCTGTCCTTCAATAATAAGTGCCTTGCAGCCCATCTTGGCAAGTCGCTGGGCCGAGGTTCCACCGGAGTTTGACTCCTTGATGGTCCCGGTGAGCGGGCTTTTTGAACCACAGGAGATGCGGCCGGAGTTGGAAGCTGCTGTACCGGACAGCAGGCCCGGGGCAAAAATGAGCTTGTTGTCTGGTCCCAGAGGGTGACAGGTGGGTGGTACTTCAGCGGCCACAATTGTGGATGTGAGGCCACGTCCTCCATGACCTGCCCAGTCCGCAGGAACGTCTTCAATTGAAGTGGAAAGATCCGTCATGTTTACGCGAAAAATTTTGTCAGCCATGGTGTCTCCTCTGGGGGTGAATTGTGGTAAGAAATATGATCCCAATAGTATATAGATTCTCCTGTGAAAAGAGCAAGAAGAATTCTCGTTTGACAGAGAAATTCCCCTGTGTCGTCAAGCGATCCGTGAGGGAATTTTTAAAAAAGTTTTTTTCAACCTTGTTGTTGTTTCCATATGTTCAGCCTGTCCAGAAGATGGTGTGTCCTGATTGTGGCAAAACGCCTTGTTATCAAAGGAAAATATTGTATATTTCTGGCAGGTATGTGAGGGAGGATATGAGCAGGTCAGGCCTGAGTGAGGGTTCTGGCAATTCTGCAGATAACAGCTGAAAACAGGGAAAAGGAGAGCGTATGATCGGAAAGTGGAAGGTTGAGAATTGTTTAATGCGGAAAAGGAAGCTTACTCTGCTTCTGCTGTTTTCTGTACTGACGGTAACGGCCTGTGTGCCTCCCCGATATGATGTGGATCGTGAGGAGATCTCTTTCAACCGCGGGGAGGAGTCAGCCATCAGCCAGCTGCGGAAGGCGGAGAATGTGCTTGGCACTCAGTGGGATGCAACATGGGTGTATCATCGCATTGTTGAAGAGCCTCAAAGTCTCCCGCTGGCCTTTGAAGGCTATATTGTGGCGGTGGAAAAGGGACCCAAGGAACGAGTGAGCCACTATGCGTATGAGCAAAATGAAAAAGGAAAGCTCGGAGAGGCCTTCTATAATGATTATCTGAGGAATATGTGCGAGGTCCTGAAGCGTGAAGAGACTGCAGCATTTGCACAGTCTGACTGCAGTGACGTCACAGAACGGGATGAGGTCCTGGCAGGGGGCTGGGACGGGAATGCCCTGTATCGGAATCTTTTGGATGGCATGGGCTGGAGCAGAGCAAAGCAGAATGACAAGAGGCATTTTGTCAGCCATATATTTTCGTATGGTCTGAAAGACCGGCCTGAAGGTGCATCTTCACCGGTGCTGATGAAGACAAAATCTCTCTATAATGTGTATGACACCATCGCAGAGAAAGGAAGCACGACCCTTGCTGCTGGGTATCCTGATGCCTTTCAGGATGGCATGAAGGCCCTCAATACGACCTTTGCCGGGGATCTGCAAAATCGCCTGCATACAGCTGCTGCAGCGGGCAGGCCATATACGCATATCTTTTTCTGCTCAATGGGCTGGCATGCTGATCAGTTGGAGTCCATTCGTAATTTCAATAGTTTTTTCAGTCAGCTTATTGAACAGGCTGCTCTTCATAAAGGGACCTTCAGGCCACTGTTTATCGGGCTTACCTGGCCGTCCAGCTGGCTTCAAAGCAGTGTTTCTGAAGCGATCAGCTACTGGAACAAGGCAGCTGATGCAGATGAAATCGGGACAACCATAGGGGCAGATCTCCTGGATCAGGTGATTCTGCCGCAGAAGAAAAATTCTTCCCTGAAAGTTGTTGTGATTGGTCACAGTTTCGGGGTGAGGCTCAGCTCATCGGCACTCTTTTTAAGGGAGCTGGCAGTCCCTGCCGGGAAAACCGTTTCCGCTGAAACCGTGGATCTGTATGTCGGTCTTGAAGGGGCCATGAGCAGTAACAGGTTTCTTCAGAATAACGGTTTGGAGGGGCAACCTTACAAACTGGACAGAAAGCGGGCCAAAAAACTTGTCTATACCTGGTCTGAGTATGATACGGCAAATCCGTTGACCTATTATGTACCGTTTCTTTCGGGGGCGCCACATATTGGTGGAACTCCAGGTTTTAATAATCTTGCAAAATATTTCGAGGCAAATGCAAATCTTCCCCCAATCCATTTCTCCAAGGTATTTTTACCTGTGGCAGAGAATGATCCCCTGTTTTTCAGACCCATTGCGGTTCCAAACAGTTTCAGTGAATCTGATGCGCGGATGATATGTCTGAATGTGAGTCAGCTGGTACAGGACCCCACGGTGAACAAGGGGGGCAAGGCGCACAGTGATATCTACGATGTGGATATGGCACGACTGCTCTATCAGCTGGTCCGTGAATATGCCTGGCAGGATGTCCCTGCAGTGGCTCAGAGGATTGCTGAAAACTGATCGGCCCGCGGGACTGTGCTACTGCTCGTACATCAGCCTGCCGCAGTCCCGCAGATTATAACCGCCGAGATTGGTGACCAGTTCCGCGAACTCCTCACTGCTGCGGATCAGTTCCAGCAGGGCAACTATTTTACTGTCCTGCATAAACCGGTCCGGGATGATGAGGTCGTAGCGTTCCTCTGCCACCGGAACAAAGTCGAGGTTCAGTGCATTGGCAGCGGCCAGGATGCCCATACCGCAGTCCACACTGCCATCGGCGATGGCTGCGGCCACACTCATGTGGGTGTATTCCTCATGGTCGTAGCCATTGATCTGAGACGGGTTGACACCCAGGTCCCCAAGGGTCTTGTCGGTGAGGAGTCGGGTTCCGGCTCCGTTCTGACGGTTTATGAAACTGAAGTTTTTTTCTGCCACATCCATAAATCCGGTGATTCCGAGGGGATTGCCCTGTGCAACCATAAGACCCTGCTGTCTGTAACAGAGGTTGATGAGTTTCAGGGGGATGCCCTGAAGGAAGCGTTTGATGAAAGAGACATTATAGTCACCACTCTCCTCGTCAAGGAGGTGACTGCCGGCGATATGTGCCTCTCCGCGTCTGATGGCCATTATCCCCCCCATGGAGCCCACGTGGGCGGAAGAGACCCGGATGGTCTTTTTACCCTTGTGGAGCAGGTTGGCAAGGATGTCGATAATGTTGTCATGGCTGCCGATTGCAACCAGAGTTGACTGTACATCGCTTAAGGGGCGCAGCAGTTCAATCTGCACCGTTTCCCCTGCTCCCACACCTTCCGAACCTGTCGGCAGGGTGAGAATTCCGTCGGCACGTACCAGTGACATCACGGCTCCCGCACCTTTTCCGGCAGGCGTTGCCATGAGCTCCTCTCCCACCTGGCCAAGGGTGATGCGGACAAATTCATCCACTCCCATGGCGGAATGCATGGGCCGTGACATCCGTGCCGCTGTCCATTGCGGAGCTGGTGGCTTCATCCCCATAAAATCAAAAATCATCTCATGGACAAAGAGGCGCATGGTGAGGATGGCTGAGACCGGATAGCCGGGGAGGCCGATCACGGGAGTGTTGTCCACGATGGCCAGAATCACAGGCTTTCCGGGCTTGATGGCCACTCCATGGACAACCACTCTGCCGAGTTCTGCAAGCACTGTTGCGGTGAAATCCTTGGTTCCTGCAGAGGCTCCGGCGTTGATGATGACGATATCATTTTCTGCGGCAGCTTTCCTGATTGCGCTCTTGAGCTGTTCCTTGTCATCGGATACTGGTTCCGCTCCCCTGGCCACAGCTCCCCATTCATTGAGGTATCCGGCAAGGATTCGGGAGTTGAACTCTATGATCTGGCCGGGTTGTGGAGTGGTGCCGGGCTGGATGAGTTCGGTTCCGGTGGGGATAACCACCACCCGGGGTGGTTCTTTGACCGGAACCCTGGTGACACCGGTTGCCAGCATTGCCCCCTGGTCAATGGGACGGATGCTGTGGCCTTCAGGGATGATGAGTTCCGTTGCAACTATATCCTCACCAATGGTGCGTACATGCTGCCAGGGGGTAGCCGGAATGGCAAGTTCGACCTCATCTTCACTGACATGATGCACATCTTCGATCATCACCACGGCGTCAAATTCCCGGGGCAGGTTGTTGCCGGTGTTGACTGGCTGAAACTGACCCTTGCCGAGGCGCACCGGTGCCGCATCACTTGCTGAGGCAAGATCAGCAAAGTGTACAGCGATGCCGTCCATGGCAGCGGCATTGTAGGCGGGTGAGGAGTGTGCTGCAAAAACAGGGGCTGCGGTGATCCTGCCGAGGGCCTCTTCAACTCCGATTGTGGCTGGTTTTGCCCCTCTGGAAAAGTGGATTTCCTGGAGCGCGCTGTGCCATCTGTCCTTTGCCTCGTGAAGGGGCATGTTTTTTACATATATATTTTTTTGAGTCATGGTCTTTTCTAAAAAGAATATTTCATGCTGCAGCCGGCAGCCTATACAAGGAGGTGAACCTCCACCAGGCTGCCTCTGTTCAGCCCCTGGGATGGTTCATCGATGAAAAAATATCCGTGGGCGCGGGAAAGGGTGGAGATGGAGCCCGATTTGCCAAGCACCGGAACGGCCAGCGGCGGTCCGTGTTTCTGATTCTGGAGGCGAACCCGAACAAGGTCGAGCCGGCCTGCAGCAGAGTTGATGTTTCTGTCCAGTTGTGCGGTAATTGAAGGCCGTGGAAGCGTTTGTGCTGCGGCAACTCCGGCAAATTTCTCAATGGCCGGGGCCACAAAGAGTTCAAAGCAGACCATGGCTGAAACCGGATGTCCGGGCAGGCCGAAGATTGCCGTGTCATTGCTCAGGCCGATGATGATGGGTTTGCCGGGTTTCAGGGCAACGCCATGGACCAGGATACCGGGATTACCAAGTTTCCCGATGACCCGTTCCCCAAGATCCCGCATTCCCACAGAGCTGCCACCGGAAAAGAGGACGATGTCGTTCGCAGCGGCAGCCCGCTCAAGTTCTCCAAAAAAGATCTCCTCAC
>JAMOMO010000372.1 GCA_027067035.1 Desulfobulbaceae bacterium | reverse complement strand
CCGGTCATGACAAGAAAGTACTACCAGAAGCTCATAGATCTGTTTTTAAATGACCTCCAGCGAAAAAAGCTCATCTAATATCACTTCCAAAGAGTTATCGACCCATGACCTTTCACTGCAAAAATTATGATATCGTAAAAGATAAATGCAAACGTCTCCATGGCGAGTGTGTCCCCGGAAGACGTGGCTGCGTTGTTGAAGGCAGAGTTGCCCTCAGCGAAGAACTTGAAGAAAAAATAAAGGCCCTTGATAAAACCGTGTCCAAAGAACTGCTCGAGTCTCTGAAAAAATAAATGCCTCCATGGACAGAAACGCCCGGGGCGTTTCTGTCACATCACTCAGGGATTTACCGGCATACTCAGCCATCCTCATTTCTTTTCTGTTTTTTGGCAAAATTTGCAGCCTCCATCCCGGCAACGCAGCCTTCACCCACTGCCTTGGCCATCTGATAGGGATGCCCCGTGATATCACCTGCTGCAAAAACTCCGGCCACGTTGGTCTCTGTCTTTTTATTGGTGTCTATGTGGCTCATGGTGTCAAGATCAAGCTGAATACCAAGCTCCAGAGCAAGTTCCATGGCGCCTTTGGCACCAAGCTCAACAAAGACTCCATCCAGATTCAACGTCTCACCATTCTCCAGCAGCAGCTCTTCAACACCATCACCGCCTTTTATCTCATCCACCCAGGTTCCGGCGACTATCTCAACGGACGACTCTTCAAGTTTTCGGATCAGTTCCTGTGAGGCCACAAGCTCTCTGGCAATCAGATAGACTTTTGAGGCATATCCGGTAAGGGTCATCGCCCCATCAATGGCAGCACTTGCATTTCCCACAACAGCCACCGTTGCATTGCGATAAAAATTGGCATCACAGTCAACACAGTAGGATACTCCCCTGCCGAAAAACTCCTTCTCTCCAGGCACTTTAAGCTTTTTCCTGGCTGTACCATTGGCAAATATGATTGTTCGTGACTGAACAGTCACACCGCTCTCAAGCTCAAGCCTGAAACCTTTCTCATCCTGATGAACCTTCAAGACGTCGTCTTCCATGGTTCGGGCACCAAAACGTTTCACCTGATCCATTCCGGCGACAAGCAGCTCTTCTCCTGTTTTCACACCTTCAACGCAGGCGTAGTTTTCAACATGTGCTGAAAAAAGGGCACTTCTTTCCATGCGCCCGAGAAGCAGGACATCGCATTTTTTTCGTACCGCATGGATTGCAGCCTGTATGCCCGCAGGACCTGCACCGATAATAACCACATCAACTGTATTACTCATCCTGTACTCCATAAAAAATATTTAAGCATCACCTTGAATTCGTGATGGAAATCTGGCAACACGTTGCAGAGTATATTCACTGTATCAATATTTCCGTACAAAGCGGCCCGTAATTGTTCCGCCCCTGTTCCGGGACTCTTCCTGCGAAGTATCCACTGGCAAAGGAGCATGACACATTCCCCAGAGGATGCTCACAGATTCGCGACCACTGAAAACCCGGTATCAGTCGGATAAAATAAATATAACCTGTGAAAAGTGTATTAACCTTGAACTTTATTTCAATTTGTCATAAATCTAATTGCTTTGCTGTGCAAACTTCACACATATAGGCAAGCCTGAGTCCGTGAACGTTCCATGGAGTGAAGAGTAACCGGGTCTCCATTTACATGAAAACCTGTAATATCAAACACTAACCCAGGAATCAGCACACTTTCGTCACGAATACAGGCTAAAACAGGAACGCATTATAATCAGCCACCCAAGATCAGTCAATCAGCCATTATGGAAACACAACTACCACGAATAGTAATCACCGGTATTGGTCTCGCCGCTCCCAATGCAGACAATCTCAAAACATACAGAGAAAAACTCCTTAATGGCGTCAGTGAGATAACTGAAATAGACCTTCGCTATTTCGGCAGGGCACCGGCCGGTATCTGCAGCTTTCAGGAGACAAAGTACCGGAAGAAAAAAGAGAACAAAAGGGGAACCCGTGCCGGCTGTCTCGGTGTCTACTGTGCCAACGAAGCCCTGGCTGACGCCGGGCTTGACATTGACCATTACAAGCGCTCCCGTATAGGCGTTTACGTGGGCCTCACCGAACATGGTACCGTTGAAACGGAAAATGAGGTCTACAATATCAGTCAGTATGACTATAACGTCGACTACTGGACCCATCATCACAATCCGAGAACCGTGCTGAACAACCCGGCAGGCGAGATCACCATGAATCTCGGTATCACCGGGCCTCACTATTCCATCGGTGCCGCATGTGCTGCCGGAAACGCGTCTCTCATCCAGGGAGTTCAGATGATGCGCCTGGGTGAAGTGGACATGGCACTGGCCGGAGGAATATCCGAATCCACCGGATCCTTTGGTATTTTTGCCAGTTTCCAGGCCCAGGGAGCCCTTGGTTCCGCCCCGGACCCGAGGGAGGCATGCAGACCCTTTGACAACTCCCGTGATGGAATAGTTGTCTCTGAAGGGGCCTGCATATATGTCCTGGAACGCCTTGAAAGCGCCCTTGCCAGAAATGCTGCAATCTATGCTGAAATCATTGGATACGGAATGAACTCTGATGCCAGGGATTATGTGCTCCCCTTCCACGAAAGACAGGCCGAGTGCATGGAACTGGCCATGGAACGTGCCGGAATAACCCCCGATGACGTTGATATCATAAATACCCACGCCACAGGAACAAAACAGGGTGATATTGAAGAATGCAAGGCCATCCAGCAGGTCTTCGGTCAATCGGATAACACCTACATCAACAACACCAAATCCATCATCGGCCATGCCATGGGAGCCGCCGGCGTCCTTGAACTTGCCGGGAACCTTCCTGCTTTTCAGGACAATATGGTGCATCCCAGTATCAACTGCAGGGACCTGGACCCGGAATGCAAGCTGAAGAACATGGTTTTCAATGAACCGGTCACCCTTGATTCAGTTGATATTATCCTCAATAACTCCTTCGGAATGGTTGGTATAAACTCTGTCATCATTGTAAAAAAGTATCAGTAATCAGTGGGTTGCGAATAAAAACAAACTTTTCAAAAAAAAATATAAAAAAATACTCCCGGTGTGGTATAGTGTGCAATTTGTCTAATCAGTAATACTCATTTTATTTTTTTACGTTGATACACTAGAGGCTACGGCCGGAGATACATATATGACCCGCGATGCAATAAAAGATCTCATCCTTGAAATCATAGAAGATATTGATGAAGATGCCGATTTCGACTCCCTTCAGTCAGACAAACCATTACGTGATCAGCTTGACCTTGATTCCATGGATTTCCTGGATATTGTAATGGAGCTGCGTAAACGTCACAAACTGCAGATCCCCGAGGAAGACTACCCCGAACTTGCAACCCTTGACTCCTGTGTCAACTATCTGGAACCTCTTCTTGCCGACGCATAACAGGTGCACACCCCACTGCTCATTATCGGCGGCGGTCTCTCGGGACTGGCCGCCGCTCTCCGTTTTGCCCGCTTTATACCCGACGTACTGCTACTGGAACAACACTCCCGCATCGGCGGTCTGAACTCCTACTACTACCGCAACAACAGGCTCTTTGAAACCGGCCTCCATGCCATCACAAACTACGCCGCGGCAAAAGAGAAAAATGCTCCGTTAAACAGACTGTTACGACAGTTGAAGATCAAAAGAAAAGAACTTGACCTTCATCAGCAGAACCAGTCTGAGATCCGCTTCATTGACCAGCAGTCCCTGCTCTTCTCAAATGATTTTTCCTTACTTGAATCTGAAATAGCAGACAAGTTTCCTGCAAGCAGTTCCGGATTCCGGACCCTGCTTGACCTGATCAACAGTTACGACCCCTTTAAACCGCAGTCATTTATCTCAGCACGAGAGCTTATCCAGCAGCACCTCAAAGACAGCCTGCTGACAGATATGTTACTCTGTCCGCTGATGTACTATGGTTCTTCCATTGAAAACGATATGGATCTGGGGCAGTTTGTGATTATGTTTCGGGCCATTTTCCAGGAAGGCATGTTTCGGCCCGGAGGAACCATAAAGGACCTCCTTGACCTGTTGCTCAGCCACTATAAAAAACATGGCGGTCAAATCAAGACCCGTGCCGCAGTCTCCAGGATTCTCCATGACGGCAAAAAAGCACACGGCGTCCTTCTCGCCAGTGGTGAAGAAATCAGCTGCGACTACATGCTGTCCACAATAGGCTCTGAAGAGACCTTCACCCTTCTTGGAAAACCCTCCGGAATGGAGCAGCTGCCACGACTCGGCTTTGTTGAGACCATTTTCGAACTGTCCCCAGAGACCATACTGCCCCAGGGGCATGACCGTACCATAATCTTTTATAATGCAGCAGAAACTTTTTCCTACCAGCAGCCGGATGAACTCTTTGATGTGAAATCAGGGGTCATCTGCATGCCGCAGAACTTTCAGAACCTGCCTTCCTCACCATTCAAGGAAGTGCGGACAACCCACCTGGCCTCATACAGGCTGTGGAAAGAGCTGGAAAGAGATTCCGACAGCTACAGAATTGCCAAAGAAAACACAGCCCGATCCTCCCTTCCTCTTGCCGAGAAAATCCTTGGTAATTTCGCTCAAAACATAGTATATCGTGATACTTTCACACCACTGACAATTGAGCGTTTTACCGGCAAAATGAATGGAGCAATATACGGAAACCCCGTGAAGATTAAAGATGGCGATATCGGCTATGACAACCTTTTCCTGGCAGGAACAGATCAGGGCTTCCTTGGAATCATAGGTTCCATGCTAAGCGGCGTATCCATCATCAATCAGCACATCCTTCCCCGCCTGTAGTAAATCGCTTTCAGATAAATTTTCAGCACGACAAAACATAATTATGCCTGTTCCTTTCTCACAAGCTGCCGACAAATATGATGTGGTTATCATCGGCTCCGGTCTTGGTGGCTTAACATCCGCCAACCGGCTGGCCTACTGTGGCTACAAAGTACTTCTTCTTGAATATCATCACCAGCTCGGCGGACTTGCCACCTGGTTTAAACGCAAGGGACACATCTTTGACGTCTCACTCCACGGCTTCCCGTACGGCATGGTCAAGACCTGCAAAAAGTACTGGAACAAAGAGATAATGAACTCCATTGTTCAGCTCAAGGATATCATCTTTGACAATCCTCAGTTTCACCTGAAAACCACCTTTGATCGTGTGGATTTTACGCAGAAACTCAACAAACAGTTCAAAATTCCCCAATCCACCATTGATGCCTTTTTCAGTCGTGTCGCCGGGATGAACTTCTATGATGATCAATCCATGACCACCCGCGAACTCTTTCATGAGTTTTTCCCCGGAAGAACGGATGTTCACCGGCTGCTCATGGAGCCCATCAGTTACGCCAACGGCTCAAGCCTTGATGACCCTGCCATCACCTACGGTATTGTCTTTTCAAACTTTATGAACAAAGGGGTGTTCACCTTTGAAGGCGGCACAGACAAGCTTATAGGAATGATGACCGATGAACTTGAAAAAAACGGAGTCACCATCTGCACCGGTGCAAAAGTGGATCGGGTTGTGGTCGAAAACGGCAGTGTCAGGGGTGTTGAATGCCAGGGAAGAGTGATTGAGGCTGGAGCCGTTGTCTCCAACTCGGGTATCACCAATACCATACACAATCTCACTGACCGTGATGCCTTTTCCAGTGAGTTCATAGAAAAAGCTGACAAAATACGGGTTAATAACTCCTCCTGCCAGGTCTATATGGGAATCAAAAAAGAAGAGGCCATCGACGACATAGGTGATCTTCTCTTCACCTCCACCGCCGAGGAGTTTGATTCAGCCGAGCTTCGTGATATCAAGACCCGATCCAAAACATTCTCTGTCTATTACCCCAAAACACGCCCCGGCCATGACCGCTACACCATCGTTGCCTCCATGAATTCCAACTACGAAGACTGGAACAGCTTCAGCGATGAAGAGTATGCCGCCGAGAAAGAAGCGCTCATCAAACGAACACTCATTGATCTTGAACGCTACTACCCCAATGCCAGAGAACGTATGGACTGGATTGAAGCTGCCACTCCCAGAACATTCAACCGCTACACCCTGCACACCCGCGGTACCTCTTTTGGTACAAAATTCGAAGGCCTTGCCATCTCACGAGGGATCTTCAAAGAGGTGGGAGGACTCTTCCACGTCGGATCGGTTGGAATTATCATGTCGGGATGGCTGGGTGCAATCAACTACGGTGTGATTGTCTCAAATGACGTTGATGCATACATGAGAAGCAGGGAGTAATTATGGAAGAGTTCAATGGACAGACCGTTGTCATCAGCGGTGCCAGCAGAGGAATCGGAAAGGCGGTGAGTACTGCCTTTCTCAAGCAGGGAGCCACTGTCATCGGTATTTATGCCGGAAACAGGGATGCGGCAGATGCCTTTCTCAAAGAAGCTTCGGAATTTAACGGGACATTACAGCTGCACCAGTGCGATGTGGCCGATGCAGACCAGGTTGAACGTTTCTTTCAGAAGGTGGAAGAAGAATTTGATACCATAGATATTCTGATCAACAATGCCGGTATCAGACGTGACAAACTTCTTGCCCTCATGGATCAGGAGAGCTGGCAGAAGGTGATTGACATAAACCTCACCGGCACCTTTTGCATGTGTCGCAGCGCCGTACTGCTCATGATGAAACAGAAGTATGGCAGGATAATCAACATCACCTCACCCGTTGCCACCATCGGGTTTGCCGGTCAGACAAATTATGGCGCATCCAAAGCCGGACAGATAGGCCTCACCAGAAGTTTATGCAAGGAAACCGCCCGAAAGAAAATCACGGTCAACTGTGTCTCTCCCGGATTTATAGACACTGAGCTCATTGACGATCTGAGTCCCGAGCAGTTGAAAGAGTATAAAAAAGTTGTTCCCATGCGCCGCTTCGGCAAGGTGACCGAGGTCGCAGATGCTGTGCTCTTTCTTGCCTCCAGAAAGGCCTCATATATCACAGGGACAGTACTCGATGTGAATGGAGGACTATAGACAGGTGACCCGGCAAACAGAGATAACAGATCTTATCCCGCACCGCCCCCCCTTTCTCTGGGTGGATTCCATCATCTCTTCAGACAGAGGTGTCATCAGCACTGAAAAACATATCCCCCGGGACCTTGATGTCTTCAAAGGCCACTATCCCGAGCATCCCATTCTTCCCGGTGTATTGCTCTGTGAAGCCCTGTTTCAGACAGGGGCGCTTCTCATTGCCCTGCAGCTGAAAGACCAGGAAGCGCCCCCTTCAGGAGTACCGGTACTGACCCGGATTGAAGGGGTCAAATTCAAAAGACCGGTGGGCCCCGGTGACACCATCACCATGAAAGTCAGCCTGCGGGAAACCCTTGGCAATGCCTGGTTCCTCAAAGGAACGCTCCGGGTCCACGGTAAAATCGCAGTCCAGGCCAGTTTTGCCTGCACCCTGGCTCAAATGACATGATACTTCAAGAAGACGCGGAAGCACTGCTCCAATGTGTCTTTTGTGAAGAACACGCAGCCATACTTCAGGGCCGGTGACACAATGCCATCGTTGTCTGCAGGTCCTGCGGAATGGAATCTTCAACCGCCCTATATGAAGAACAGCTGCAGGAATATATCACTGAACTCTGTAAAATTGCCGATCATTGACCTTTCAGAAAAGGTATTATATACAATGAAAAAGGTTTTACTTTTCCCATATCAACAGACAGGAAGACACTAGTGCAACTCTCAATTACCAACATGATCATGCATGCCGGCCCCATGG
>JAMOMO010000371.1 GCA_027067035.1 Desulfobulbaceae bacterium | reverse complement strand
CGACCATCACCACATTGGCCGCCTTTACTTCACCCGCTTCACGTGCAATATCAAATGCATCCACCGTCACCACCTGGACACCCTTGTCACTGATGACATCGAGCACATCGGCAGGATAGGGAATCTGTCCCATGGCCACACTGGGTGGCTTTATCTGCTGGGTATTGACTATAACCTTGCTCTCGGAATGAAGATACGGCAGATAGCGGGCCGCCTCCATCATCTCAAAAGAGATCAGGATGTCGGCTCTGCCCGGCTCAATAAGGGGTGAATAGACCTTATCACCGTAACGCAGCTGGGCCGTAACAGAACCACCCCGCTGGGCCATACCGTGCACTTCACTTTTTTTGGCATCGTAACCGGCTGAAAGCAGCGCGTACGCGGTTACTTCACTTGCCAGCAGGATACCCTGACCGCCCACTCCGGAAAAAAGAATATTTCCTGTTGTAGCCATTGTTATTCTCCCTTCCTGTTAATTGCTTCAAACTTACACAGCGCGGCACACTGACCACAGCCATTGCACTGCACCTCATTTATCACGGCATAACCCTTCTGTTTTTCCTTATACCCCCTGGCCACAGCCTCTTCAGGGCTAATCTTTGTCCAGGATATTGCAGGACAGCCAAGCTTGACACAGGCCATACAGCCTGCACAATTCTCGGTTTTGGTCAGATAAGGGTTATGCACCGCATTCTTGATCTCAGGCAGCAGCACACAGGGTGCCCGGGAAATAACAACAGCCATTTCATCAAGCTCAAGGGCCTTTTTGAGGGCCGTGCGACACTCGGCAATATCGTGGGGATTAACCACCTCAACATGCTTCACACCAACTGCCCGACATAACTCTTCAATGTTGATGGCATTTGCTGCCTCACCTTTGATGTTACAGCCGGATGCCGGGTTATTCTGCTGCCCGGTCATGGCGGTGATCCTGTTATCAAGGATGACGAGTACGGTTTTGGAATCATTGTAGACTGAGTTGATCAGTCCGTTGATTCCTGTGTGAATAAAGGTGGAGTCACCGATCACCGAAACCAGTTTACCCTTCCCTTCATCACCGAGCGCCTTGGCCATTCCATGGGCAATGGTCACTGAAGCGCCCATACAGACACAGGAGTCCATGGCTGACAGAGGCGGCAGAAACCCGAGGGTATAACAGCCGATATCTCCTGAGACAAAGACATCCTTCATTTTGGAGAGGTTGAAGAAGACCCCGCGGTGGGGACATCCGGCGCACATGTTTGGTGGCCGCATGGGAAGCTCTGCCGGGGCAAAAAGCTCTGGTGCCGAATCGGGGTCAATGGAACAGCGTACAATGGAGGTGTTGAGTTCGCCCTGGCTTGGAATCAGATCCTTGCCGTGACAGTCAACACCCATCGCCTTGATATGATGCTCAAGAAAGGGATCAAGCTCTTCCACCACATATAACTCGTCAACGCCTGCTGCAAATTCCTTAATCTTTTTTTCAGGAAGGGGCCAGCTCATACCAAGCTTCAGAACAGATGCCTCCGGGAAGGCCTCTTTGACATAGAGGTAGGAGACACCACCGGTTATAAATCCGCGCCGTGTATCACCCATTTCAACCACGTTGAACTGGTCACTCTCAGCCACTTCACGGAGTTGAGCCATGCGTTCTTCAACAACTTTTCTGCGATTACGTGCATTACCCGGCAGCATGACAATTTTTGCCGGTGCCTTTTCTATTCCGCAGGTGGCAGCAGACTGCATCATCTCACCCTTACTGAGCACCCCTTTTACATGGGCCACCCGGGTGGTGATGCGAAACATAACCGGCGTATCAAACTTTTCAGAGAGTTCAAAGGCCTCCTTTAAGAGCTCTTTGGCCTCGGCCGGCTCAGACGGTTCCAGCATGGGAAGCTTTGCGGCATAGGCATAGTTCCGGTTATCCTGCTCGTTCTGTGAAGAGTGCATTTCAGGATCATCGGCAGTGAGCACCACCAGTCCGCCGCGAACACCGGTATAAGCCGCAGTGAAAAGGGGATCTGCCGCCACATTCACTCCAACATGTTTCATGGTTGCAAAGGCCCTTACTCCGGCAAAAGAGGCGCCAATGGCTACTTCCAGGCCAACCTTTTCATTGGGAGCCCATTCGGTATAGACGCCTTCATATTTAGAGAGATTCTCCATGATCTCAGTGGATGGTGTTCCGGGATAGCCTGAGGCCACCTTTACGCCGGCCTCGTAGGCGGCCATGGCAATGGCCTCATTTCCAGACATCCAGAGTGGATTAGTGTCAGTCACTTTTTCACCTGTTACATATTTATTAGTTACACAACAGTCATTGTCACAACGACAGATGACCATTCTTCCTTGTCAGTGATGGAAATCTCTGTCCCGCGTAATCTTTCAGAGAACCACTCCAGAGAGTACTCTTCCCCGCAGCAGCAGCCACACAAACATATTTCACGGGCCGCAGTATGGTTTTTCTTTTGTTATCAGACACTACCACATTTAAGTAAACCATAAAACAGGCCGGTGCATACCGGCCGGGATGAAATTTCCTACAAAAAGGTAAGCAAAACTACCCTGAAAGCAGACCATCAGGCAAGTTTTTTTTAAAATCAGCCAAGGGAATTTTCAAATATCCTGAATCAGTGAACGTTCGATGGGGATGGAGCGTGTCACTTTTGAACCGCATGATAATAATGAGCTATATCAGACTGTTCAAAAGAAACAGGAAGCAGCGGGCAGCGGGCAGCGGAAGAACGGGACTGCGCAGCAGAATGAAAAACCAGCCCGACTGCTGTTTTCTGAAGAACACCTAAAAGCAGCATACTCCAGCTATTTATCGGCAAACCGTTGTCATGGGTGCAGGAAAATATGAATTATTCCTGCACATCAGCCCCCCTTCCCCTCCCTCTTCAAAAAAGGGGCTCACCACATTTTTTGAAGAAAAAGTTCCCTAAACTAAAAAAGCAACTAGTTTTTGAGGAAAACGCAAAAAAAACTTGACGGATAGGTTTTGCAGCGCTACCAATGGCCTGAGAAAACAACCTGAGTGACCCTTCAGTGAGTTATATAAAATCCCTTTTTCATTTAATAATCTTCAGACAAAAGAGTTCATTCACTATGGTTCTAACAAAAATCTTTCCATTCCTGCTCTGGTTCAAAGGGTACAAAGGGGAATCATTCAAACTGGATCTGGTTGCCGGTATCACGGTGGCCCTGGTTTTGATTCCTCAATCCATGGCATACGCCCAGCTTGCAGGACTTCCGGCCTATTATGGTCTCTATGCAGCCTTTCTCCCCCCCATGGTTGCCGCACTTTTCGGGTCCAGCCGTCAGCTGGGTACCGGTCCGGTGGCAGTGGTGTCACTCATGTCAGCAGCATCTCTGGAACCTCTTGCCACAGCAGGGTCTCCTGAATTTATAACCTATTCAATTGTCCTGGCAATGGTTGTGGGTATCTTTCAGTTTTCACTGGGTGTGCTCCGGCTTGGCATGGTCGTCAACTTTCTCTCCCACCCCGTGATCAACGGATTCACCAATGCCGCCGCCATCATCATTGCCTCCTCCCAGTTCTCCAAATTTTTCGGAGTATACGTGGACAAGGCCCCCCATCATTATGAAACCATGATCCGTGTGGCTCAGGCAGCCATGGACTACACCCACATACCAACCCTGATGTATGGCATCGGTGCAGTTGTCATCATGGTGGTCTTAAAAAAAATCAACCCGAAGATCCCTTCAGTTCTCATCGCCGTCCTCGTCACCACCCTGATTTCCTTTTTCACCGAATTCAAAAACGACACAAAGACCAGTGTTGCGGCCATACACAAACTGGGGGTTGCGGAAAAAATTCAAAAATTCAACACCGCCACCGCCCTCATCAAAGCACACGGCCAGGAGCGTGCCTCCATAGGCAGCGCTGTGGATGATCTTCGCAAGGCAATAAGCGAAAGCGGCCGTGGCGGACCATCCGTTGAGCTCATCGATCTTGAATCAAAGGTGGCCACCCTCACCGTTCACATGGACCGTGCCAAAGAAGAGGCCCATCAGCTTCGCAAAGAACTCAGAGAAATGAAATTTGAGGCAGCAAAGCAGGGAGAAACCTACACGTTCTACCCCAAAGGTGACATTCCAGCAAACGTTCAGACGGACGGCGGCACCTGGCGCATCAAGGTCAAGAACTCCGCCCTTGACCCCAATGAGCTGACCCTCATGGGTGGTGGAGCCGTTGTGGGTGACATCCCCAAGGGACTTCCGGAATTCAAGATCCCCGAACTCACGGTGAAAAGCTTCCTCAAACTGCTCCCCACAGCCATTATTATTTCGCTGCTTGGTTTCATGGAAGCCATTGCCATCGCCAAGGCCATGGCAGCAAAAACCGGTCAGAAAATCGATGCCAACCAGGAGCTCATCGGACAGGGCCTTGCCAATATCATCGGTTCCGTGGGACAGAGTTATGCCGTTTCCGGGTCCTTCTCCCGTTCTGCTGTAAATCTTCAGGCAGGTGCCGTTACCGGTATATCCTCGGTCATCACCTCAGTGATGGTGGTAATTACACTGCTCTTCTTCACTCCCCTGCTCTACCATCTTCCCCAGGCCACCCTGGCAGCAGTTATCATGATGGCGGTTATCGGGCTGATCAACGTCAAAGGCTTTGTCCATGCATGGCGTGCCCAGAAATATGACGGTATTATTTCCGTTCTCAGTTTTCTGGTAACCCTCTACTTTGCACCACACCTCGACAAAGGTATCATGGTTGGCTTTGTACTCTCCATGGGCGTATTCCTTTACCGCTCCATGCGCCCGGTTGTAGCCGAGCTCTCCATGCACGAAGACAAGGTACTGAAAAGTTCAGAGCATTATCGTCTCAAGGGCTGCCGCCACATATCTGTTGTCCGCTTCGATGGTGCGCTCTTTTTTGCCAACGCCAGTTATCTTGACGAACAGGTTGCTAAATTCAGAACCGAGCATCCGGACCTTCGGTACATCCTCCTTGATGCCAGGGGCATTAATGACATGGATGCATCGGGAGAAGAGGCACTGGCCATGATCGTTGAACGCCTGCGGGCCGCAAACCTCGGTTTTGCCATGTCCGGCGTCAAAGGGCAGGTGATGGCCGTTATGGAACGGACCCACCTGATAGACAGAATCGGCATGGAGAACCTCTATCCGGACACCAAATCTGCTGTTGCTGATATCATAACAAAGGTTCACTCCAACAGTGAACGTCCCCTGGACAAGTGCAACAACTGCCCACTGGTAAGCTACATTCCAGCCTGATTCCGGCTGTTATGAAAACAGCAGAAAAGGCCTTAATCCACCCGAGGATTAAGGCCTTCCGGTGTCAGTGCTGTAAAAAACCTGCACAACAGTTCAGATAACGCCAAGTTCCACTCTGTTTCTTCCGTTGTGCTTTGCCATATACAGGGCCTGGTCACTGCACTCTATCAGGGCCACCCGGCTGAGAACATGCTCACTCATGTCAGTGGCCGCCAGTCCGATGCTGATGGTCACCGCAATGGGTTGCCCGTTACTCTCAATTTTCTCCTGCTCCACTCCCCGTCTCAGTCGCTGAGCAAGGACCTTGGCTCCGGTTGTGCCGGTCTCAGGCAGGACAATGGCAAACTCCTCACCCCCATAACGGGCCACAATATCACAGCTCCGAACCAGACGAATAAGGACATTACTCACATCTACCAGGACTTCATCACCCACCGGATGTCCATAGGAATCATTTACTTTTTTAAAGAAATCGATGTCCACCATGAGCAGTGACACCGGATGGCCATAGCGATTGGCCCGATCCAGTTCCGCCTCCAGCACTTTTTGAAAGTAGCGGTGATTGTAGAGTCCGGTGAGACTGTCCCGATATGCCAGCTCGCGAAGAGAGTTGTTGGCCCGCTGCAGTTCAAGGGCCAGCTGTTCGGCATTCTGTTTTGCCTGTTTGAGCTCAAGCACCATCTGCTCATAGGAAAAATTCAACTCCCCAAGCTCTTCATTGGCCTCCTGCATGATCTGCGAGAAAGGTTTTATTCTACCGGGATCAATGGCAAAAACCTCTAGAATTTCGCGGGATTTTTCCCCCACCGCATCGATCAATTCGCCAATCGCCTCATTTGACAGCTTCCAGTGGCGGGCAAGTCCCTTGTGAACCGCACTGGATTTCTCATTGCTGTGCAGGCCGTGATACAGGGCAGAAATCTTATCCGCAAAACAGAGGACCCGTGCCGCACTCCGATATTCCTCTTCCGCCTCAACGGCGGAATGGTGCCAGCGGATGGGCATGGCAATTGAGTCGGGGAGGTTCCAGGAACTGAGCAGATAATAGCCGACCTCAGTGTGATCACAGGCAAATTGTTCCTGTTCCACCACACAGGTACTGCTGCCGCTGACGCGTTTATTGTCAAGCACCGTGGTATAGCCATCGGGATGGGACAGGAAAAGAATCAGAACTCCGAGATCCTGCAACAGTCCTGACACGAAAAGATCCTGTCCGCCACACCCCACTGCAGCTCCCAACATGTCAGCAGCGACTGCGGCAGTGACAGCCCGCCTCCAGAAATGTTCCAGGTCAAAACTTCCCTGGGGCGCATTCTGAAACTCCTGCACAATGACAAAGGAGAGCGCTATATTCTTCAGGGCATCGGTACCAATCATCCCGGTGGCCTGTGCCAGGGAATCAACTGGCTGACTGAGGCCATAGAGAGACGAGTTGGCAACCCGCAGTATCCGTACACTCAAAGAGGGATCGGAACTGACAATCCGGGCCAGATCATCAAAGGAATTCTCCTCCTCCCGAACCGCTTCAAGAATCTTCAAAGCAATGGCCGGCGGTGATGGCAATCTGACTTTTTCATCAAAAAAGTCCTGTACAGTTGTCATTCAATAACTCCGGGTTCAAACTCTTAATAAAATAATTGATTACTTCCTGAAAGCGTACATGGTGGTATCATGAAGGTCAAACAGAAAAAATCTGTACTGCCGATTGCAGCGACAGGAAATCTTAGTCCCTCAGGAGTCCCTCAAGTTTTTCCTGGGCACGCTCCCACTTTTCATACCAGCGCTCCAGCCGCCTGCTGCAGTCATCATACTCTGCCGAGGTTTTCAGCCACGCCTTCTGGTCCTGGTACAGTTCCGGATCAGCCATTCTGGCCTCAAGCTCATCTTTCAGCAGTTCAAGGCTCTCCACCTTTTTCTCAGCCTCCCGGGCATTTTTCTTCCAGGGACCCACTTTTTTATTCAGCTCCTGCCGCTGCTGTGCATCCTGCTTCCTTTTCTCCTTGCGGGAGAGCTGGGCATCCTGCTTCAGGGGCTGTGATGTGCTTTTCTGCTGTTTTGCCGACTGACGGCTTTGCAACCGAATTTCTTCATCGTCTGCTATTTTAACCAGATAATCACTGATATTTCCTTCATAGACGGTGACTCCGCCATCTTTCACCTCAACCACTTTGTTCACAAAGCTGTCCAGGAAGTACCGGTTATGGGAGACCACCAGGATAAAGCCGTCATACTGAGCCATTGCCTCCTGCAGAACCTCCTGGGAACTGATATCAAGATGGTTTGTGGGCTCATCAAGGAGCATGCAGTTTGCAGGTGATGCTATCATCTTGGCCAGTGCCAGACGGCTCTTCTCACCACCTGAAAGTACTGAAACCTTCTTATCCACCTCCTCACCACGAAACAGAAAGGCACCAAGCAGAGAACGTATCCGGGTGATGGTCATGTCTTTTACCGAGAGCGACAGGGTATCCAGTGCAGTGAGCGACGGGCTCAGCTCCTGGGCCTGATGCTGTCCGAAATAGGATAGCTGCACCT
>JAMOMO010000370.1 GCA_027067035.1 Desulfobulbaceae bacterium | reverse complement strand
ACATCGCAGCTTCTGGTGCAGGGAAGACTTGCCGGAACAGAACTTGTTCTCACAAAAGAGTACTTCGTTGATATGATAGCAGCGGATCGTTCACCCCTTGGAAGAGATGCCCTGTTGAAACTGTTTTCTCATACCGGACAGGCCCAGCTGAACCTGGGGGAATTGACAGTGGGAGAACTTCCGGCGGTGGTTGTGAAGCCCAGCCGCCTGAAAGCCGTGAGAAGAGAGTTTTACGCCTCTTTCAATGAGCACCTTGCCCGGTGGCAGGCAGACAATGAGCAGCGCAGGCTGCAGCGTATACGGGAAAACGTTGTGGAACAGGCCCCTTCCTCCCGGGAGAGAGAAAATATTTCCCGGCTCTATATTGAGACGGATGATATCCGGGAAATTGCTGCCATCACCGATTCTCCAGACCACTTCTGTATACTGCCCATAGGGAAATCCGTGCTCAAAGGGGTGAAGAGCCTGCTGCCAATGGAACAGCTGCAGGCAGATCGCCTGATCGTTGATATTCCGTCGATTATTTTTGAGGCGCAGTGGGAGGCTGTGTCTGCCATGGTGCGGGAACTTGCGGACATGGGATTTGTGAAATTCCGGCTCAACAACCTGGCCCACTTTGAACTGTTTCGCTCCATGGAAGGTCTGGAGCTTATGGCCGGTCCCTGGCTCTATGGCATGAACAGTCAATCTGTCCAGGCGCTGATTGAAAATGGTTGTGGCAGATTTTCATTTGCACTGGAGGATGACAGGGAAAACATTTTTTCTCTCCTGGAGCGGGTTGAGGGACGGCATGGTCTGCTTACCGTTTATGGCAGAGTTGACCTGTTCAGTTCACGGATAGCATTTCCCGCAAAGGAAAAGAGGGTCGAAATCAGGAATGACCGGGGCGACCTGTTTCTCCTTGAGAGGGTTGGAGAGACAACTGTTACCCGGGCTGCACAGCCGTTTTCCCTCCTGGGACATCTGCGGCAGCTTCGGCAGAAAGGTTGCTGCAACTTTGTCCTTGATCTGAAGGGCGTGGGTTTTACAACATCAGCCGGACAGAAAATAGTGGACGCGTACCACCGTGATCAGCCTCTGCCGGATACAATGGAACTGAACTACAGCAGGGGGCTTCAATGATCGGGACGGGGGTTACCAGAATTTCGGGTATCGCCTCCCCTTGGGGATATTGTTGACAATAAGAGCCACGGCCAGCAGTATAAATGCCCCGCGGGCAATAGGGATAAGGGCATAAAAGTAGCCGGTTTCATGGAGAGCAGGGCTGCCGATTACAGCAATAAGGGCTGTGGCCCCTCCGGGTGGGTGCAATGTCTTGGTGAGGTGCATGGCGGCAATGGCTGAGGCAACGGCCAGAGCTGCAGCCAGCCACAGATCCGGTGCCAGCAGCTGGTAACAGAAGACACCGATAATGGCAGAGATTATATGGCCGCCGATGAGATTTCGCGGCTGGGCCAGGGGACTGTCAATGGCGCCGTAGATAAGTACTGCTGATGCCCCGAAAGAGCCCACCACCAGCGTGTAATCACTGCTGCTCAGTGACGACAGAGGATGGTAGTGAATGGCTGCAATTCCGGCGAATGCGCCGACAAATGACCAGAAAACGTTTGCAATGGAGGTCATTGGCGGGGCAGACCCTCCGCCTTTCATTTTTCTGAAATATGCTTTCATTGTTCCTGTTGTGTGATTTTCCTATTGCCCGAAGCGGGAAAAGAAATCTTTTAAAAGAGCCTGTAGCTCAATCGGGTTTTTATAGCTGATTGTTTTGTAAAACGGATTGCCGGCTATCATGGCAGAGAGCCTTGTCTCCTCCTGTCTTCGAAAGAGGCAGAGACTGGGGATGGAGCGAATCTCGGCCATGGCAAGTTCGTAACCCACCCCAAGGGATGGTGTGCTGACCTCCGCAATGAGAAGATCGGTCTGATCCAGCCATTGCATATCCCGTCTGAAAATTTCATTTTCACTGAGCTGACGTTCCCGGGCCAGTAATGCATCGTTGCCGACATGTTCCGTGAGGACCTTTCCATACCTGCTCAATTCCTGCACAAGTAAGGAATAAATCCCGGCATCATTGCGCCCGCCGCGGATGGCAGCGGCAAAATAGATATTCATTCTGGACGGCCGTGGCCTACAGCCAGTTTTCTTTCATCTCGGCAAGGAACTCTTTTCTCCAGCCTTTCCGCTGCCGTGAGGTGGAGGGTGAGGTGTTTTTGATACACCTTTTGAGTTCGCTTTTGTTGCCGATCAGTATGGGATCAATTCCGTTCACATCGCTCTTCAGGGTGATGTAATCCTGAAGTCGTGTGAGTGCCGCCTGTTCGGTTTTGTTAAGTTTGACATTTCGCAGGGATGGCGGACACTCTTCGGTGGGGCGGCCTTTTCCCTGCTTCACCAGTGAGATTATCCGATCCCCGTAGGCCTTCACGCTTTTTGCGGATATTTCTCCACACTGCTGAATGGCAGCAGGATCCGTCAACTGTTCTCTGGCCACGGTGAGAAGAACGGCATCCTTGATGATATGGCCTCTGGGGCGGTTTTTCCGTCGCGCCTCCTTTTCACGCCAGGATGCCAGGTCCTGAAGGATGGAGAGTGACTGGGGATTGAGGCTTCCCGCTCCTTTAATCTTGGTGTATCGTTTACTGTCATCAATGCCGAGGTAGTTGTCGGGACTGTCGAGTCGGGCCAGTTCCGCTTCAAGCCAGGGCAGAGTTGTCGGGAGTATCCGGGCAAGCAGGAGCACCCTGATGGCACGCAGATAGCGGACATCATCCATGGCATATTCAATCTGCTTGTCGCTGAGAGGGCGTTTCAGCCAGTCGGTGCGCGTTTCGTTTTTGGCAAGTCTGATATCGAGTAGAAACTCGATGAGATCGCCCAGGGAGAGTGTCGAGCTGAGCCCGCCAAATCCTGCGGCAAGTCTTGTGTCGAAAATATTCCGGGGATCATGTCCGGTCGCTGAGCGTAAGATGCTGAGATCCTGTGGTGCATCATGAAATATTTTGACAACTCCCCTGTCAGCGAGTAATTCTCCTAGGGAAGAAAGATCGTCAATGGCGCAGGGATCGATGAGGAAGCATTCTTCATTGGAGAGTGCCAGCTGTATAAGGCCAAGTCTGGGGAAATAGGTTCGTTCCCATATGAATTCCGTATCCAGTGCCACAGCATCAGTCTGCTGTGCACGCTCCATCAGGGATTTGAGGTCTTCTACTGTTGTAATCATTTGCTTTTGTCACGTAAGAAAGAGTTTTCTGCATGGTGAAACATATAGTTGCAACTAGACATATAGATAGAGAAAATACAAGGATTAAACGTCTGCTGTGGTTTTTTATATAGTAAAAAGAGTGGCTCTCATGATTCCGACGCTGTTTGGAGTGATGCTGCTCACCTTCATTGTGACACAGTTTGTCCCTGGTGGCCCTGTGGAACAGCTCCTCTCCCAGATGGAAGGCTTTGGACAGGCCGGCGAAGTGGCAGGCTCGGCCTCCATGTATCGTGGTGATTCAGGACTTGATGAGGAGCGTATAGAGCATCTCAGAGAGCTTTACGGCTTTGATAAACCGCCGGTGGCCAGGTTTATCGCCATGATGAAAAATTATCTGGTCTTTGATTTCGGTTCCTCCTATTATTACCACCAGTCCGTGGTGGAGCTTGTTATCTCAAGGATGCCTGTTTCCATGTCGTTGGGACTCTGGAGCTTTATAATTGTCTACGGGGTCTGCATTCCCCTTGGAATCAAGAAGGCGGTAACCGACGGCTCCCGTTTTGATGTCATGAGTTCCACGGCCATTCTCGTCGGTTATGCAATACCCGGTTTTGTGCTTGCCATTGTGTTGATAGTACTCTTTGGCGGAGGATCATTCTGGAATATATTTCCCCTGCGCGGTATTGTCTCCGACGGCTGGTCCGAAATGAGTCTTATGAACAAGATTCTCGACTATCTCTGGCATATGGTACTGCCCATCAGCTCGGGCGCTGTCGGCAGCCTTGCCGTGATGACCATGCTCACCAAAAACTCGTTTTTAGAGGAGATACGCAAGCAGTATGTTCTCACCGCACGTGCCAAGGGACTCAGTGAAAATCAGGTTTTGTACAAACACGTGTTCAGAAATGGAATTATCCCCATAATCACAGGCTTCCCCGGATATTTTATTGCTGCCTTTTTCACGGGAAGCCTGCTTATTGAGACTATTTTTTCCCTCGACGGCATGGGGCTTCTCGCCTACCAGTCCGTGTTGAACCGTGATTATCCGGTTGTCCTTGGAACACTGTATTTTTTTACGATCATCGGCCTTTTTTCCAGACTCCTTTCCGACCTGAGTTATGTGGTGGTGGACCCGAGGATCAGCTTTGACAGTGCCGAGTAATGCCATGAACGATACAGAGCCGATAAGCATCAGCCGACGACGGTGGCGCAGATTCTGTCGTAACAGAAGGGGGTTTTACAGCCTTCTGATCTTTGGCTTTTTCTTCATTGCAAGTCTCTTTGCCGAGGTGATCTCAAATGATGTTCCACTGCTGGTGATCTATGAGGGAGAGGCATATTTTCCTCTTTTTGTTGAGTATCCTGAGACGACCTTTGGTGGCGATTTTGAAACGGAAACCGACTATCTGGACCCCTATATTCAGAATATTCTGACCTCCAACGGCAACAGAATGTTTTTCCCACCCAATAAACACAGTTTTCAATCCATAAATTTCAACATTGACGGACCCGTGCCTTCTCCGCCCACAAAAGATAACATCCTGGGTACTGACGACAGGGGGCGTGATGTCTTTGCCCGTCTGCTGTATGGCTTCCGCCTGAGTGTGCTCTTTGGTTTTGCACTTACAGCAGTGGGCACACTGGTTGGAATTATCACCGGTGCGGTGCAGGGATTTTTCGGCGGCAGGGTGGACCTCTTTTTTCAGCGCTTTATTGAGATATGGGGGGCAATGCCTGAGCTCTATCTGCTTATCATATTTGCCTCTATTTTCAAACCCAGTATACTCCTGCTTCTGATCCTGCTTTCCCTGTTCAGCTGGATGGGGCTTTCTGACTATGTGCGGGCGGAATTTTTAAAAGGGAGAAATATGGAGTATGTTAAAGCGGCAAGGGCACTGGGGGTGTCGGATGTGACCATCATGTATCGCCACCTGCTCCCCAACGGGATGACCCCTGTGATCACCTTCCTGCCCTTTCGGATGTCCGCATCAATTCTTGCCCTGACAAGTCTTGATTTTCTTGGTCTGGGGGTGCCGCCATCAACACCGTCCCTGGGCGAATTGCTGGCACAGGGAAAAGCGAATATAGATGCATGGTGGCTGTCACTTTCCACTTTTCTGGTACTGGTATCTACCCTGGTGCTTCTTATTTTCATTGGAGAAGCCCTCAGGGAGACGTTCGATCCGCGGAAAAATTAATTTTTTTCTTTAACAGGTCGAAGACATCAAAACAGCGAAGATGCACTCTTTTAGACCTTAGGTCTGCTTGAACTATTAATCATTATTGTTCTCAAGCATTGACATTCACCGTTGCAGATTTTATCATAAAAAGTTGTGACACATCAGGATGAAATGTGAAGGAATGGCATTTTTCGTAAACCTCTATTGTTATCGTTATTTTCTTGAATACCGATATCTTCAACTCTATGTCAAAACAACACAATCCCATATCCCGACTGGGCAGTAACGGCTTGTCCATTGTTGTTGACCTTGGTCGTATGGGTCTTTATCTGCTTCAGATGATTCAGGGCTGTCTCAGGACACCGTTCCGTTTTTCCGAGTTCATGAGGCAGATGAATTTTATCGGTGTCGGTTCCCTGGTGGTCATCTTTTTTACTGCAGCATCCACTGGAATGGTTCTGGGGCTGCAGGGCTACTATTCGCTGCATAAATTCGGGGCTGAGGGAATGCTGGGTTCTGCCGTTTCGCTCACCCTCATAATGGAACTCGGCCCGGTACTCACTGCACTTATGGTCGCCGGAAGGGCTGGGTCTGCCATGTGCGCGGAGCTCGGTATCATGCGGATTTCAGAGCAGCTTGACGCCCTGGACTGTATGGCCATTGACCCGTTTCGCTATCTGATTTCCCCCAAGCTTCTTGCGGCTCTGATCTCTGTCCCTCTGCTCACCGCGTTATTTGATGTGATAGGAATCGCCGGCGGCTATGTTGCCGGAGTACATCTTATGGGGGTGAATCCCGGGAGCTACATTGACGGCATGCAGAGCAGCGTGACCAGTCATGATGTCTGGCTGGGCACGGTTAAATCCTTTGTCTTTGCACTTCTTGTGGTGTGGATCTGTACAGGGCGGGGATATTTTGTCCATCTCATCCGCGGGGCGGGATTCGGGGCACGCAGTGTTTCCAGGGTTACGACCCAGGCCGTGGTCCTTTCGTCCATTTCCGTACTAATTTTTGACTATCTGTTGACAGCGATCCTCATATGAACACTACAGGAATAGAATTCAAAGGGGTCACCAAGGCGTTTGTGCGTGACGATGGCAGTCGCCAGGTAATTCTTGATCAGGTGAGCTTTGGTATCCCTGCAGGAAAAACCACCGTGATTGCAGGCGGCAGTGGTCAGGGAAAAAGTGTTACCTTGAAACTCATACTGCGGCTGATGCAGGTGGACGAAGGGAACATACTGGTGGGTGGTGACGATATTACCAGGGTGAGAGGGCGCAGATTAAAGGAACTGCGGACCCGCTTTGGTGTACTGTTTCAGGGGGCGGCACTTTTTGACTCCATGACCGTCTTTGAAAATGTGGCTCTGCCGCTACGTGAACGAACGGCAAAGACAGAGGATGAGATACGGGAACAGGTTCTCTCCAGTCTGGAACAGCTTGAACTGCTGGGTCATGAAAATAAATTTCCGGCTCAGCTCAGTGGTGGTATGAAAAAAAGGGCAGGACTTGCCAGGGCCCTTCAGCTGAAGCCTGAAATCATGCTTTTTGATGAACCAACAACAGGTCTTGATCCTGTGATGACCCAGGAGATTTATCAGCTTTTTGCAAAGACCCAGGAACAGATCGGTTATACGTCAATAATTGTAAGCCACGATATTCCAAAGGTGTTTAACCTTGCCGATCAGGTGATTGTACTCAATAACGGTGCCATGGATGTCTTCAGTTCTCCCGAAGCGATCCAGTGGTCCAGTAAACCCCACATACGAGAATTTGTGCAGACCACAATGGGTGAAATTTATCAGAGTCATTTGGTGGAAAAATGAAAAACAGTATTGAATTTCTTGTCGGTATTTTTATGATTGCAGGCTTTGCCGCCTTTGGCTATCTTGCCTTGCAGCTTGGTGAGGTTTCCCTGTTCAGTGAGAGTAAAAACTACACTGTTACTGCACAGTTTGATAATATTGCAGGTGTGAAGAAGGGTGCCTCTGTTCAGATTGCCGGGGTGGTTGTGGGCCAGGTTGCAAAGATATGGCTTGATGAGGATGGGGTTGCCAATGTGTCTCTTGAAGTGAGCAAAACCATCGAACTCCCGGTTGACTCCATGGCCTCGGTGAAATCTCAGGGACTGATCGGTGACAAGTTTATTGCCCTGAGTCTTGGCGGGGATGAGGAACTTTTTAAGGCGGGTGGTGTGATTACCGATACTGAGTCTGCTGTGGATATTGAATCTCTTATCAGCAAATTTGCTTTTGGAGATGTGAAGTAAACTTTAGGGATAGTGAGTGTGTTGTGATATACCCAGTGAAAAGACATCTTGGTTTCATCTGTCTTATGTGTCTGCTGCTGTCCGGCGGCTTCGGCTGTGCCGAGAAAAGCGGTGTGACTGATATGGACACGGAAGATCCGGCATCTG
>JAMOMO010000369.1 GCA_027067035.1 Desulfobulbaceae bacterium | reverse complement strand
TTCTTAGAGATGTAAGGGTCACATCCCGGATGTCAGTGCCATCAATGAGAAGTGAGCCCTTTTCAATATCAAAAAACCTGGGAATAAGGCTTGTCAGTGTCGATTTACCTGAGCCACTGGGACCAACAATGGCCAGAATCTCTCCTGCAGGAACTCTCAGGTTGATGTCTTTCAACACCCTGCTTGTGCCGTCATAGCTGAATTCCAGGTCCTTCAACACGATTTCTTTCTGGAACGGTGGCAGGTCACGGGCATCTTCTTTATTCAGGATAGTCGGTTGACGGTCAAGCAGGTCAAAAACCCTCACGGCAGCTGCGAGTCCCTGCTGGATGGTGGAGTTCAGTTTACTGACTCCCTTGATGGGCTCATAGATCATGAGAACCGATGCCAGAAAGGCAAAGAAAGTTCCGGGTGTTGAGTTGCCGGCAATAACTTCCTTGCCGCCAAACCAGATGATAAGAGCCATGCCGATTCCGCCGATTACTTCCATCAGCGGGTGCTGGATGCAGCGGTATTTGGCCTTTTCCATCATGGTGCTGTAGAGCTGCTGTACCTTGTTGGAAAAACGTATTGATTCGTACTGCTCCATGGTGAATGCCTTGACAACAGGAGAGCCGGTAACGGATTCGTGCACGATATTTGATACTTCAGCTGTTTCCTCCTGCATCCTGGTACTGATCCGCCGAAAAGCCCTGCCGAAGTAAACAATGGGAATGGCAGCTGCAGGAATAAAAACAAGGGAGAGCAGGGCCAGTTTCCAGTTCATGCTGAAGATAACAATGAGGAGGAATATGGCCTGAAACAGGTCCCGCAGCAGACCCACCACAACTGAAGAGATGGCGCCCTGCATGTAGTTGATATCAGATATGATTCGTGAAATCAGTTCTCCGGTGGGGGTCTTGTGAAAAAAGGAGAGTGACTGCTGATGTACATGGTCAAAGACCCTGGCCCGCATATCCCGTATAACTGTCTGGCCGATTTTTTCCAGCAGGTAAAAATTCAGGCCGTAGAAGAAGCCTTTGACTGCAAAAAGAGCAATGAGGGCAAAGGGGAGGATTGCCAGGTAGTAGGAATTTTTTTCAAAGAAAATTTTATCCAGAAGGGGCTTTACCATCCAGGCCTGTGTTGCGCTCAGGCCGGCAACGACAACGGCTGCAATCATGGCGACCAGAAACTGATATTTATATGGCAGGATGAGGTTATAGAGACGTTTTATAACTGTTTTATTAGACATAAACTATGGAACTGAAGGAGCTGTGTATTGGTTTTGATAAGTATGAATTTTGACCTGAAAGCTGCAGCCTCATCATAGTTAATGAGCACTGAAAAGTCATATAAATCTTTGCCTGGCAGCCATAAAAAAAACTTGAGCGGTTCAGGAAGACTGTTTGTTTCCCCTGAATCCGTGACGGAAATGGGGCTACAGGTGTAAGGGGGGTGAGTGTATCAAATTATCTGCAGTGATCATCCCGTCGACTGTCATGGCTTCAGGCTTACGCTGATGAAGTGAAAGCGGCGATATCCGCTGGATCATCAATGCTTGGGGAATCATATTCAGTCACCGT
>JAMOMO010000368.1 GCA_027067035.1 Desulfobulbaceae bacterium | reverse complement strand
CCTATATCAACAGCACAATAGTCCCCCCCATCACTGCCCTGCAGACAGAACAGGACTCTCCGACAATCCAGCAGGAGACAGTCACCTCTCCCGAACCGGTCACGGAAACAGTGTCTGATCTTTCCGAAACCGAGCCACCATCTGTGCCGGACGATCAGCCAACAACCATGGAAGCCGTTTCAGTATCAGGCAGCCCAGACCGGCTCAATGACGCAGAGATCGACATCGATGCAGACGACCCGTTTGAGGCGGATACGGAAACAGCTTCCACCTCACCTGCAGCAGCCCCCTATCAGCTTGAAATTTATTTCGGTAACAGCGGAACCCTGAAAGTGACTCTCGATGACGGGTTTGTGCTCGACAAGCACTTTAATGAAGGTGAAACCCTGCAGTGGGAAGTGGAGAAAAAGATCATCCTTGATATGCCGGAGAGCATCAGCGGGACCCTGCGCCTGAACGGAATAGAGATCCCCCTTCCGGAAGCTGAAAACGGCCGCAGGATGCTTTCACTCCCCGAAGACCTCCTCGACTGAAACCGGCAGACAATCCGGAAACAGCTGAAACCAGTGAGCAGCAAACAACAGGTCGAGTCTGCGGCAATTGTGCTCAACTGCCGCGATCACGGGGAATCAGATATCATCGTCACCTTCTTCTGCCAGCACCTTGGCCGCCTCACCGGTATTGCCAAGGGAGCAAAACGCAGCAAGAAACGCTTTGTCAACAAGCTCGAGATCTTCAGCTCCCTGCGTATCCGTCACACAATTCCCCAAAACAACCGCCTGGCCTTCATTGCAGAGGCGGAACTCCTCGACGGTTTTCTCAAGCTGCGGCAGGATATCTCCTGCTACACAACAGCAAGCGTTATCAGAGAACTTACCCTGCAGGCAACACAGGAAACAGAGGGTGATGAGGAACTCTACCCGCTCCTGATATGGGCCTTCAGCAGCCTTAACGCAGGGCGTCCTCCCCACCGGGCACTGATCTTTTTTCTCATCAGGTTTTTCAGCATAATCGGCTATGGCCCCCAGCTCGAGAACTGCCTTGGCTGCGGCAAGGAGATTGAAACGACCCAAAGCTACAGTTTTCTTCTCAGCTCCGGCGGCATCTGCTGCAGCGGATGTGCAAAGGAGAGTCCCACAGGAGGAATCAGGCTCTCTCAGGGCACATTACGTTCCCTGTCAAGGGCCATGCTGCAACCCCTGGAACAACTCAACCGCCTGCAACTCTCAGGAAAGAGCCAGCAGGAGGCCCTGACCTTCCTCCACTCCTACGGCAGAAGACTCTTCCAGCGTGAAATTGAATCCTGGACCTTTCTCCGACCTGTTCATCAGAAGAACAATTACTGAGCCTGAAAGCCAGCAACAAACAGTTGGGAGTCTCTCATTTCAAAGTCTTCCACTTCTGTTATGAGCATTTTCCGGACCCCGCCGGGACCATTAATCAGTAACGAATCTCACCGCTGTGCTCCACACTGCTTGTGCCGTCATCATGGCGGAGAATAAGGCCGCAGTCGTCGGTGACACCAGTAACTTTTGCTTTGTACTGAGGCTTTTCCATAACATCATA
>JAMOMO010000367.1 GCA_027067035.1 Desulfobulbaceae bacterium | reverse complement strand
CCACCATCTGGTTGACCTTGTGGAACAGGGCTATCAGCTGGTGATCACCCATGGCAACGGCCCGCAGGTGGGTTTTATCATGCTGCGTTCTGAAATTGCAAGGGAACAGGTGGGGCTGCACATCGTGCCTCTCAGTTCCTGTGTGGCGGACACTCAGGGAGCAATCGGTCTTCAGATCCAGCAGGCGCTGGGAGACGAGCTGCAGCGGCGGGAGATGGATGGCAGGGCGGTGACCGTGGTTACCCAGGTTGAAGTGAGTGCCACTGATCCCGGTTTTGTTGTGCCGGATAAGCCCATTGGGGAATTTTACCGGAAAGAGCAGCTGGAAAAGCTCAAAGAGCAGCATCCCGACTGGATACTGATGGAGGATTCCAACCGTGGCTACCGGCGGGTGGTTGCCTCGCCTGTTCCACTGAAGATCGTGGAAGAGAGTGCCGTTGTTGCTCTTCTGAACAGTGGCTTTCATGTGATCACTGCCGGAGGTGGCGGAGTGCCGGTGGTTCGCAGTGACATCGGGCTTACCAGTGTGGATGCGGTTATTGACAAAGACAAGACCGCCTCTCTGCTTGGCAGCAACCTGGCCGCTCCCCTGCTGGTGATATCCACTGCAGTGGAACAGGTGATGCTGAATTACGGTACGGATGCGGAAGAAAAACTTGGTCAGGTACGGGTGGCTGAAATGGAGAAATATCTTCGTGACGGACATTTTGCACCCGGTTCCATGGCCCCGAAAATTGAGGCTGCCATAGATTTTATTCATAATGGCGGCGAAAAGGTAATTATCACAAATCCCGAAAATATTGGTGAAGCCATTCGCCGGGGAAAAGGGACGCAGATCGTTCCTTAACGTTATCAGGAGATAAAAAATGGACAGACTTGGAATTGAAGAACTGATCAGGGAGCTTTCAACCCTGGACTACCAGAATATGCACAACAGTGATTTCCTCCTCACCTGGGAGAAATCCATCGATGAAATCAGCGCAACATTTACCGTGGCCGAGATTCTGCGCGGTATGCGGGAACAGAATATCTCCAGCCGTATCTTTGATTCCGGGCTTGGTGTGTCCCTGTTCCGTGACAATTCCACAAGGACCCGTTTCAGTTTTACCAGTGCCTGTAATCTGCTGGGGCTTGAAGTTCAGGATCTGGATGAGGGAAAATCCCAGATAGCCCATGGTGAGACCGTGCGGGAGACTGCCAATATGATCTCCTTTATGGCAGATGTCATCGGTATCCGTGATGATATGTATATCGGAAAGGGGAACACGTATATGCGCAAGGTTGCAGAGTCGGTTCAGGCCGGTCACGATGAGGGTGTGCTGGAACAGCGTCCCACCCTGGTCAATCTGCAGTGTGACATCGATCATCCCACCCAGTCCATGTCTGATATGCTGCACATCATCAAGCACTTCGGTGGCATTGAGAACCTTGCAGGCAAGAAGATTGCCATGACCTGGGCCTACTCTCCCTCATACGGAAAACCGCTCTCTGTTCCCCAGGGAATCATCGGTCTCATGACCCGTTTCGGAATGGATGTGGCCCTGGCTCATCCGGAAGGCTACGAGGTTATGCCCGAAGTTGAAGAGGTTGCCGCACGTCAGGCGGCAGAGTCCGGCGGTCGTTTCACAAAATCCAACTCCATGGAAGAGGCCTTTGCCGGCGCGGATATCGTCTATCCCAAATCCTGGGCGCCTTTTGCGGCCATGGAAAAACGTACTGATCTTTACGGCCAGGGTGACATGGATGGCATCAAGGCCCTGGAGCAGGAGCTGCTGACCCAGAACAGGAAACATATGGACTGGACCTGCACCGAAGAGCGCATGGCCACCACCCATAACGGTTCCGCCCTCTATATGCACTGCCTGCCGGCGGATATCAGCGGTGTCTCCTGTGAGCATGGTGAGGTGGAAGCCTCGGTTTTTGATCGCTATCGGGTACCCCAGTATAAAGAGGCCAGCTATAAGCCTTATATCATTGCGGCAATGATGTTTCTTGCAAAGCAGAAAAATGCGGCCGATACGCTGCAGCGTCTGCTGGAACGGGCAACTCCTCGGGCATTCTAAAAAGCGGTTTATTTGAGTATGGGGGATACTATGATTGAGCTGACACTCAACGGGAAGCAGCAGCAGTTTACGGGAGATGAGGGTGTGTCTCTTCTCTCCTGGCTGCGCAACGAGAAGAATCTGACCGCTGCAAAGGACGGCTGTTCGGGTCAGGCGGCATGCGGGGCGTGTCTGGTGGAGGTGGACGAAAAGGCGGTTCTTGCCTGTGCCACTCCCATGAAAAAAGTTGCGGGAAAGAAGGTTGTTACCCTTGAAGGTCTCCCGGAATCCTTTCTGCAGACCCTGGGCCGCGCCTTTGTGGCCAAGGGTGCCGTGCAGTGCGGTTTCTGTACCCCAGGTTTTCTGACCCGTGCCAAGATTTTTCTTGAGAACAATCAGAACCCCAGCAGGGCCGAAGTTGAAAAGGCGCTGCGTTTTAATCTCTGCCGCTGCACGGGCTACGTGAAAATTGTGGACGCGGTCCTTGAAGCTGCAGCGGCGCTGCGCGGAAAAACCGAGGTTCCCTTTGAAGATCGTGCCGCAATCGGTGTCTCAAGTCCCAAATTCAAGGCCGTCGAGCGGGCTGTCGGCCGCAAGGCATTTGTGGATGATCTTCGTTTTGACGGCATGCTCCACGGCGCCCTCAAATTCTCCGATCACCCCAGAGCCAGAGTCGTCTCCATTGATGTAAGTGCTGCTGAAAAGATGGAAGGGGTTAAGCGGGTGCTGCTGGCCTCTGATATCCCCGGACAACGAAACTCCGGCCTCATTGTGGAAGACTGGCCCCTTATGATAGAGCAGGGTGAAATAACCCGTTATATCGGGGATGTGCTGGCGTCAGTGGTGGCGGAAACCGAGGCCCAGGCACGGGCTGCAGTTGAGGCCATTGTGGTGGAATATGAGGTTCTGGAAGCACTCACCGATATGAGAGATGCCCTTGAGAGTGATATTCTGGTCCATGAACAGGGTAATCTCCTTGGAGAAAAGATTATCAGGCGCGGGGATGTGGAGGGACTGCTTGAACGTTCCGCCTTCACCGCCGGCGGAACGTTCACCACTCCTGCCATTGATCACGGATTCCTGGAGATGGAGTGCTGTGTGGTGATCCCGAGGGAAAACGGTATCAAGGTCTTTTCCCAGAGTCAGGGGCCGTATCGTGAGCGTGATGAGATAGCTCACCAGCTGGCGCTGTCTCAGGACCAGGTTGAAGTTGAGGTCGTTGACTGCGGCGGTGCCTTTGGCGGAAAAGAGGATATGACCGTTCAGGGTCATGCAGCCCTCGCCTGTCACCTGCTGGGTGTTCCGGTGAAGTATAAACTGACCCGTCCCCAGTCCATCCGCATGCATCCCAAACGGCATCCCACCAGACTGGAATATGTGATAGGCTGTGATGAAAAAGGAATGCTCACCGCAATCCATGCCCGAATCCTTGGTGACACCGGAGCCTATGCCTCGGTTGGCGGGCCGGTGATGGACCGTGCCGGAACCCATGCCTGCGGCGGATATCATTTTGAGGCGGTTGATATTGAGGCCAGATCGGTCTACACCAACAATATTCCCTGCGGTGCCATGCGTGGGTTTGGCGTGAATCAGGCCACCTTCGCCCTGGAGCGTCTCATTGATGAGCTCTGCGCCAGGGGCGGCTTTGACCGCTGGCAGTTTCGGTATGACAACGCCCTTGATATCGGCAGCATGCTGGCACCGGGGCAGGTGCTCACCGCTTCAGTGGGACTGAAAGAGACACTGCTCAGTGTCAAGGATGCCTATGACAGGGCGGAACATAAAGGACTTGCCTGTGCCGTAAAGAACTGCGGGGTGGGTAACGGTCTCACCGAAGAGAGCAGGGTGATCATAGAGGTCCATGAGGGTGGCAGGATTATCCTCCATCACGGATGGACAGAGATGGGCCAGGGAGTCCATACCGTTGCCCGGCAGGTACTCTGTGAGGCAACCGGAATCAATGACATAGATCTGGTCACTCCCTTTGTCACCACCGCATCAGGTGCTGTTGGCGGACCGACCACGGCAAGTCGCGGAACTCTGCTGCTGGGCCGGGCCATCATTGATGCGGCAAAGGAGCTGAAGGAAGATCTCAAGGAACACTCTCTTGCAGAGCTTGCAGGAAAGACCTACCGGGGCAAATTCATCTGTGATTACACCGACGCTGACGGAAAGCCGGGTGAGATCATCTCGCATATCTCCTACGGATACGCCACCAACCTCGCCATCCTTGATGACGAGGGGAATTTGAAAAAAATCATCGCCTCCCACGATGCGGGACGCATCCTTAATCCGAAACTCTTTGAGGGGCAGATCGAAGGCGGTGTGGCCATGGGAGTGGGATATGCCCTCACCGAGAAAATGCCCATGAAGGACGGGCTGCTCACCTCGGAAAAATATCGTGCACTCGGTCTTCCAAAGATGAATAATCTTCCGGAGATCGAGGTGATCGGTGTGGAGTCCAATGATCCGGAAGGGCCGTTTGGGGCCAAAGGTGTGGGGGAGATCGGCTGTATCGCAACAGCTCCCGCCATTGCCAATGCCTTTTGCGACTATGACGGCAAACCCCGTTTTGCCCTGCCCCTTGAACCCGTTGAAAAGAAGAACTAAGGCCGCTTTCCGCCTGTTAATGACCTAGAAGGAGTAAGCCCATGACTCTGTATCTGCAGAATGCCCGCTACATCGATTCCGAGACCCTTGAGGTCTCCTCCACCAACCTTGCTGTGGAAGAGGGGGCAGGCGGTTCTGTCACTTCCATTGCTGCAGTTCCCCCTGCTGCGGAGCGGAAGGAAGGGGATCAGGTGATAGACTGCAGGGATCGTTTTGTGACCCGTTCTTTTGGCTGTGGCCACCATCATATATATTCTGCGCTGTGCCGCGGCATGCCCGCACCGCCCCATGTTCCCACAAACTTTCTTGAAGTGCTGGAGTACGTCTGGTGGCGGGTGGACAAACGCCTTGACCGGGATATGGTTGAGGCCAGTGCCCTTGGTGCGGCCCTGCAGATGGCGCGGCGCGGGGTGACATTCTGTATTGACCATCATGCATCTCCCCTCCATGTGGAAGGCAGTCTCGAGACAGTAGCTGCAGCCTTTGAGCGCTGTGGGATCGGGCACCTGATGTGTCATGAGTCATCTGACAGAAATGGTCCGGAGGCGGCTGAAAAAAGTCTGGCCGAGCATGATTCCTACCTGGCTTCCGGCAGACCCGGTCTTATTGGCCTTCACGCCTCCTTTACCGTGGGGGACGAGCTCCTGAAAAAATCCGTTGCTCTTGCCGAAAAGTATGACACCGGCCTGCATATTCATGTGGCAGAAGACAAAGCGGATGAGGAACACTGTGTCAAAACCTATGGGAAACGTGTGGCCCAGCGTCTCAATGACTGTGGCGGGCTGGCAAGTTCCAAGACCATCCTTGGTCACTGTGTCCACTGTGACGATACGGAACGAAAACTGATCGCCGACTCGTCTGTGTGGGTGGTCTCCAATGTGGAGTCAAACCAGAACAACAACGTCGGCCTCACCGACTATGACTGGCTCTCCAATATCATGCTCGGCACCGACGGCATGCACAACGACATGCTCCGATCTGCCAAGGCTCACCATCTGGTCTGTTCCACAACCGGAGGCATCGGTTACGATGAGGTGTACCGCAGGTTCCGGAATATCCACACCTATCTGGCACAGTTTGAGGCAATAGGCGACGGCCTGAACAACCTGGTTATCCTTGACTATGACACCCCAACCGAGCTGAGCGGCGATAACTTCTACGGCCATTTTCTCTTTGGTCTGGAGGCGCTTCATGTCAATACGGTGATCGCCAGAGGACGGGTCATTGTGGAGGATGGGCGTTCCACCCTGGTTGATGAAGAAGAAATCCTCTCCTTTGCCAGAGAGCAGGGACAACGACTCTGGACAAAACTTGGAGAGTAGGAGATGAGCACACTGGTGGTAAACGGAAAGGTGGTCACTGCCACCGCTGTCTTGGAGTCGGATATTCTGATTGAAGATGGACGTATTGCTGCCATTGCTGAAAATATCGGTCGGGAATCAGTTGCCCGGGATGAAATCATAGATGCCTCCGGCTGTTATGTTATGCCGGGTGGTGTGGATGTTCATACTCACTGCAACCTGCAGGTTGGCAGCGAAAAAGTCAGTGACGGTTTTTATCACGCCTCACTGGCCGCAGCCCATGGCGGAACCACCTCCATTGTGGAACATCCGGGTTTTGGCCCGGAGGGCTGTGATCTGAATTACCAGGTTGATCTTTACCGGCGTGAGGCCAGTGGGGAAATGCTTGTGGATTACGGCTTCCACGGGGTGCTGCAGCATGTGGATGAAAAAACCCCTGCCGCCATTCAGGATCTTATGGACCAGGGGATCTCCAGCGCCAAGGTCTATCTGACCTATGCGGGGCGTCTTGATGATGAAGAGATTATCCGGGTGCTCAAGGCCTGTCATGCAGCAGGAACACTGACCGCCTTTCATGCCGAAAACCATGCAATAATCAGCAGCCTGACCGCATCACTTCGCAAAACAGCACGGCTTTCCGATCCCGGCAACCATCCCAGAAGTCGACCGGACTATGCCGAGGCTGAGGCCGTGGGCAGACTCATTGCCCTTGCCCGGGCAGCCGGAAATGTCCCCATCTATATCGTGCACCTCTCCACCGCTGCAGGCCTTGAGGTGGTAAGGGCCGCCCGCAAAGAGGGCTTTCCGGTCCACGTCGAGACCTGTCCCCAGTACCTGTGTCTCACAGAATCCTGCTATGAGGAACGTGAGGATGGAAGGGGGCTGCAGTATATCATGGCACCTCCCCTGCGGAGAGAAGAGGACTGCGAGGCACTCTGGGAGGGGCTGGCCGATGGCAGTATCGATGTGGTGGCAACGGACCACTGCTCCTTTTCCTTTGCGCAGAAATATAAAAGGGGCAAAGAGGATATCTTTGCCGCCCCCGGTGGAATTCCGGGAATTGAGACCCGGATTCCCATTCTCTTCTCCGAGGGGGTCCTGAAAAATCGCATTGATCTGAATCGTTTTGTCCAGCTTGTTGCCACCACTCCCGCCCGGATCATGGGACTGCCCGGAAAGGGAGAGATTGCGGTTGGGAACGATGCGGATCTGCTGATTCTCAATCCTGAAACAAAGCAGACAATCAGTGCTGCCACCCTGCATCAGCATGTTGATTACAGTCCCTTTGCAGGGATGACGGTCACAGGATGGCCGGCCACGGTTCTGCTTCGCGGTGAAATTCTGCTTTGTGACGGGGAAGTTTCCGCCCCTGCAGGAACCGGGCGTTTTATCAGTCGTACAGCGACAATACCTACTTAAACAACCATGCAATACAGGAGTACTATATGAAAAAGGATCTTTTTTTCTGCACAGACATCGATGTTCTTCTCAAGTGGATTTTAACTGATCTTGAAGAGCGTAATGAAATCTTCGGTATTGCCAGGGAACAGTTTTTTGTCCCCGATGCGGCTGACTCCTTTCGCACGAGCCGCTATGGCGAGCTTCTGGAGACGCCCCTTGGCGTGGCGTCCGGACCCCATACCCAGCTGGCCCAGAATATCGTGGCCGCCTGGCTCACCGGAAGCCGCTATATTGAGTTGAAGACAATCCAGGTACTTGATGAACTGGATGTGACCAAGCCCTGTATTGACATGACCGATGAGGGCTATAACTGCGAGTGGTCCCAGGAACTGAAGCTGGATGAGTCCTTCAATGAGTATCTAAACGGTTTCATCCTCCTCTATATCCTGCGTGACA
>JAMOMO010000366.1 GCA_027067035.1 Desulfobulbaceae bacterium | reverse complement strand
CGCACTTGCCCGGGACATTTACCATTGCCTCGAATCCATCCGGGTACGGACCTTTCTTGAAAAAGAGTTCCCCGGACTGATGCGGGCCGCACGAAAACAGATCTTCCCCTTTTTGACGCGCCTGGACGGCAGTCACCCGCTGCACTGTCTCCTGAATGCCGTGACAGCAGACCGGAAAGAGACTGCCGCAGGAGTTTCCCCTCTCCTTTCAGAGGAAGAGGCTGCTGCCTATGCTCAGGGAAAGGCCACTGCAGCCGATTCTCTGGCCCTCACCACAAGACTCCACCAGAGGCTTGCTGCAGATATTGCTGATTACATCCCGCTGCAGCCCTTTTCCTTTCAGGGGATCTTCAAATTAAAGGCAGTGGCTGCTGCCCGGAGCAGAAAAGAACAGAAGATGGGAGAGCAGTTTGCCGACATGATGGCAAGCCACCTCCTCTCCCTCTCACAGGAAAAACTGCGCGACATATTTCAGGAAGATGAAAAGAGGAATGCCGACGGCAGCCTTGCAGAATCCGATGTCACCATGATCATGGACAGTGAGTTTGCACGCACAGCAGATCAGGAAAAGGCGGCACCGGTTCTGATCACCATCAATAACGAAGAACTCCAGCTACCTGAAGAGCTTGCGGACTTCAGCAAAAGTTTTTTCGATGAATTCGGGCAGACACCGGCCCGCTTTCTTTCAGCTGCAGCCGGAAAGGCCGGACAGCAGATGCTTGAGACCGCGCCGCTGAATGATGCCGAAGAACATTCGGACCATGCCGCAGCAAGCGCCATTTTCTACGATGAGTGGGATCACCGCAGAGAGGGCTTTCGCAAGAACTGGTGCAGTCTGTACTGCAAGGATCTTCTCCCCGTTCATTCATCCTTTATCAGAAACACCCTGGACAAGTATCACGGCCTGAGTCTCAGGCTGCGGCATCAGTTTGAAATGCTGCGCAGTCAGGAACGTTTTGTGAGACGACAGCGGGAAGGTGATGACATCGATTTTGACGCCCTCATTGAATCCATCTCCGATTCCTGCGCAGGCATATCCTCATCCGACCGCCTCTTTATCCGCCTGAAACGTGACAGCCGGGACATCGCCGTCCTTTTTCTGGTTGATATGTCCAACTCCACTGCAGGCTGGGTCAACAACGCCCTGAAAGAATCCCTGGTACTCATGGCAGAAGCCATGGAAGTGCTGGGAGACCGCTATGCAATTTACGGATTCTCCGGAATGCGCAGATCCCGCTGTGAGTTTTTCCACGTAAAACACCTCAGTGAACCTTATGGAGATGCTGTGCGGGAGCGGATTGGTTCCATTGCACCCGGCGAATACACCAGAATGGGACCTGCCATCCGCCATGCAACACGAATCCTCACCGATGTAGACGCCAGGGTCCGGCTCCTCATCACCTTAAGTGACGGCAAACCCGAGGATTATGATGCCTACAAGGGTGACTACGCCATTGAGGATACACGCCATGCCCTGCTTGAGGCCAAGACCGCTGACATTCACCCTTTCTGCATCACCATAGATCACCATGCAAAGGACTATATGAAACATATGTATGGACCGGCCAAC
>JAMOMO010000365.1 GCA_027067035.1 Desulfobulbaceae bacterium | reverse complement strand
AACAGGCGGCAAAGATATATATACTGTCCCCGGAACTCCTCCCAGAACTCGTTGTAACGGTTGTCACAGAAAAGATTTGAAATAAGACGCAGGTAGCGGAGAATCAGGTTGCAGATGAAAACTTGAGGAAACAACCTCAGATCCATCGGCGTTTCCATTGTGGTAAAAAAAGGGGATGAGCATTCTGCTCACCCCCTTTTTTTATGAAAGCCTGGCCTGGGACTGGAGATCACAATCCCTGAAATCTATTCAACATGCATTCTGGAAATATCCCCTATATGGAGGACCAGTTCCCGCAAGACGGTCAAAAGGTTTAATCGATTCCTGCGCAGATCTTGATCCTCGGCCATGACCATCACCTCATCAAAAAACCTGTCTACAGGCTCTTTCATCTGCAATAAAACCTCAAGGGCCCTGTCATAGTCCTGCTGTTCAATCATTGGTACAATTTCAGCGCGTACGGATTGGACAATGGCCTCAAGTTGTTGTTCGGCATTCTCCTTAAGAAGATCCGGCAGCACATCCGTGTTTACATTTTCCTTGGTAATATTCCTGATTCGCTTAAAGGATCCCGACAGCAAGAAGCTCGTTTTCAAAACGAAGGCGGATAAAATCCATCACCTGGCCTACTACCTCCGGACCGGCCTCAACTACGTCCTGATAACCGGCTAGTGCCTGAGTTACCATATCCTTAAGCGAAAGAGAAAGGGTACATCCACGGATAATGTTGATCAGCCCGATGGCCTGTCGGCGAAGACCAAAGGAGTCCTTATTGCCGGTAGGCCGTTCACCAATGGCGAAACAGCCAACCAGGGTATCAAGTCGATCACTGATACCGACAACCGCCCCGGTCAGAGTTTCAGGAATCGCACTGCCGGCACGAACAGGCATATAATGCTCAGCAATAGCAATGGCCACCGCTTCAGCCTCCCCGTCAATACGGGCATATTCGCCACCGATCACCCCCTGCAGCGAGGGAAACTCTCCGACCATTTCCGTAAGCAGATCAGCTTTGGCCAGCCGTGCCGCTCGAACCGCATGCTCCTTTTGTTCAGGAACTATCTGTTCTGCGAGAACCCCGGCAAGTTGTGCGATACGATCACTTTTTGCCTCCATAGTGCCCAGCTTTTTCTGAAAAACAATGCCGGAGAGCTTTTCCAGTCGATCTGCCAGACGGTATTTTTTATCCTCGTTAAAGAAAAACAGACCATCCTCAAGACGGGCCCGAATCACCCGTTCATGGCCATTTGCTGCCATTTCCTTGTCGGCAATGATTGTGTTATTGACGGCAACAAACATAGGCAACAGCTTGCCGTTACTGTCAATCACCGGAAAATACTTCTGGTGCTCCCGCATGGAAGTAACCAGTGCCTCACGGGGCAGCTCAAGAAACTTCTCATCAAAGCTGCCGCAGATCCCCCATGGAATTTCGACCAGATTTGTAACCGTGTCAACTAGAGATTCATCAAGAAGCGGCCGGGCATCATCTTCACCTGCCTTTTCCAGAACAGCCGCACCGACCGTTTCCACAACCATTCTTCTACGACGGTCCGGATCCACAATCACATAGCG
>JAMOMO010000364.1 GCA_027067035.1 Desulfobulbaceae bacterium | reverse complement strand
ACCTTGAGCCAATTGACTGGAGCAGCACCGGCGATAAACATGGTTTGCGGCTCATGGACGGTTCCGTCTCAACCAAAGAACCCTTTGATACCCCCAGCACCGGTACAAACTTTGTACTCTCCTGCCTCGATTGCCACGAAGCACACGGTTCCCAGAACATCATGCTCCTCAGAAGAAGGGCCAACGGCTCCAATCTGACCAGTACCATCACCTCTTTTGACGGTAACGAATGGGGGCTTCTCTGTCTGAACTGCCACATCGATGATGAGGCAAACGGCAGCGGAAATGCCAACCAGTGGGAATACGTCCATCACAGGGTAAGTGATGCCCCCTACAGTCAGATACAGTGCAGCCGCTGCCACAGTGGCGGCGGAGGCGGTCCCAATCCGATACCGTGCCTGGACTGCCATTATCATGGTGGCAAGGCCACAAAAGCTGACAAAAACGGAGTATATCGCATTGGATTCTAACTTCGCATCAATCTATTGCTCCAGGGTGAAGAGATAATGAAGCCGCAGGCAGTATGCAGCAGTACAATTTCAGGATTTTTATTCGCTTGCCTTCTCCTCTTCCTCCTCACCGGATGTGTGGAACAGGAGCAGCCCGGCAGCTGGGCAAACAGTTCCGCACTCTCCACTGAAAAAAGCGGCCGGCTTTCGCTCTTCCTGAATCTCAAAAAACCTGACGGGCCCCGGTCGAAGATGCAGATCCTCTCCCTGGAGGTACTCTCCGAAACAGGTACCTGGCTCCCGCTGAGCTCATCTGACATTGAGGCAGAGCCTGATGCCCTTCAAAGCGGCCAGATGTTCCTGACGAGCAGCAGAGTCCCGATCGGCTACTACAACCGGCTGCGAATAAAAACAGCTCCCTCGCCTTCAGCCGGCAGCACCGAGGCAGTCATCACTGAACTGGGGATAAACAGGCCGCTCTACGTCGCCAGTGGGGACTCTCACTCACTCTTCCTCACCTGGGACATCGTTGCTTCACTTGCCGCCGGAAACACCGGAAACCCTGTACTTTCACTGAATCCACGACTGAAAAACATGCTCATTGATGTGGCCTATGCCGCATGCCCTGACATCAACACCGTTTTTTTGATCTGCACCGATAAAAACCGTGTCTGCGATTCACTTGGGGTGCCCGGAAGGCCAGGCTATCTGAAAAGTGACCCCATTGTTCCCACAGCCAACCTGTACAGCAGTACCGAAGAGGATAAAAACCTCATAAAAATCGGTCCGGCTGCAAATCGGGTGGAAGCGGGCTTCCCGCTGCCGACCCTTGGCAGAGGAGTACAGTTTACCATCAGCCCCGATGGACAATGGGCCTTTGTTGTTGACAAAAAACGTGGTAATATTGTACGCCTGAACCTCAGCTCCGGTACCATCGATTTACGAAACAGGCTTGGCTATGAACCTTCTTACATCATTTATCTTGAAAAACAGGCACTGGTGGCGGTTTCTCTCTCCAGGTCCCAGTCGGTGGTTCTTCTTGACCCGGAAAGCCTGCAGCCGCTGCAGACAATCTCAACGGGCAACAAACCTGAAGGCCTGCTGCTCTACCAGGACAACTATCTCTATATTGCAGAATCAGGGGGCAACTCCGTGATGGTTTACAATCTCTCAGAAAACAGAGTCCAGCAACGAATACCCGTTGGCTTAAACCCGAAACGTCTGCTGGCAGTAAACGACAGGATATATGTCACAAACAGCAGGTCACGGTCACTGTCTCTCATCAGACCTGGCCAGCTTGGAGTATCAAAGACAATACGTATGACCGGCCCACCCCTTGAAATGGCCTACAGTTCAGCGAACAAATGGCTTTACGTGGGAAATAAGGCCACAGGGGCCATTGATATTATAGACCCGGCCGATAATAAGATAACAGGAGAAATTTCACTGGGGGCAGTTCCGCTGGGAATCGCAGTATTACGCTGAGAACTTTTCCAGCTGATTCATGCACCTGACACAGGTATCCTTTCGTTTGAATAACACTGACTCAATGAACACAACTGTTAACACATTAAAGATCACAGTTTCTTCACCATATACCACATGGCCCATGCGATGAAATATTTTCAGACTACTTTTCTTTTCACCCTCCTCGTCATCCTGTTTTCAGGAAGTCCTGTCCACAGCGAAAACGATGTTAAGGAATGTCTCTCCTGTCACGACAAGACATACAACAGGGGAATCATGAAGGCATATATCCATCAGCCGTTTCTGGATAAGCAATGTCTGACCTGCCATGTTGAGAGAAATGACCGCAACCTGCACCAGTCCAGCAGAAAGAGCTCCTCCAAGAGGACAAAGCAGAAAATCAGCTGGCTTCAGAAACACTACGAACCGGCAAAAACACATTTCTTCCTGCTCCCATCTGACAATATCTATGAGAAACTCTATGTCCAGATCAAAGGTGAAAACAATAAATCCAGGGTTCTTTCCCTTCCACTGCCTCCCATTGACAAGGTATCAAAACTGAGCAATGACGGCATCAAACCCCGGGTATCAAAAATCATCTTCCATGGTATCAAGCGGGGAGTCCTCTATTCAGCCACCATAAGCTGGGAAACCGATAAGCCAAGCACTGCCCAGATCCTCTATGGCATCGGTAAATTCAATAAAAAAAGTAACCTGGACACCCAGCTGAAGACAAAACATACCATCAGCATTTCACCAATAAACCCTAAAAAGGTCTATAGTTACACCGTCGTATCCACCGATGTCCATGGAAACAAAACAATCTCCCAGCCCATGACATTTTCAGCCAGTACACCTGCAGTCCCTCTGGCGGCAGGCAATCCCGCACGCTCTGCATCACCGGACGGAAAGGGACTCAAATATGAAATCAGGGCCCTGGACAATCTTTACTTCGTCACCATAACAGCGCCCCAGCCGACCCACATGGGGATCGGCAAGAACAACGACCTCCGTCCCAGAATCAGCATCCAGGCCAAAGACAACGGCCAGGAGGACAAGCCCGCCACCCATGTTCCATTGACAAACACCCGGGAAACCAACATAACCGCCTGTCTGAAATGCCACACCGACTATCAGACGGAATCCAGTCACCCAATCGATGTCGGCCCCAAACCGGGAATGACCTTTCCCGATGATTATCCTGTTTTTGACGACGGAAGAATGCACTGTATGACCTGCCACGATGCACATTCCTCAAGGAACGAGGCCAGAATCAGACGTCCGACAAAACAGGAACTCTGTATCGGCTGCCACAAAAGTTACGGCTGATCCATGGGCCCTGTTCCCCAAGACAAAATCATACTTCAATACTAATTCAGGAGAAATACAATGCCCGATTTCAAAAGAAAAAAGCTCAACATGGGTGTCAAAAAATACTTTCAGAGATGGCTCCTCAAGCGAATCCTCGGTGCCGTTGTTCTCAGTTCACTGGTGGCGGCACTGATTCTTTATTTCTATGCAAGAAATGAAATAACCTCCTCATTTTTTGATGCCCATATAAAGATACGACGAGTGAGTGATCTTCTCTTGCCGGTTGTAGTCGCCGGTAGTATGGTAAGTCTTATCAGTGGTATAGTACTCTCTTTATTTTTGCCCCAGAAAATTGCCGGTCCCATTTTCCGTATTGAACAGGACCTCAAACCCATTCAGGAAGGTGACCTCACCAAACTCGTACAACTGAGAGACGGTGATATTCTTTCTGAACTTGCAGAGGAAGTAAACAAGACCACAATGGAAACCCGTAACAGGATAAGAAAAAGCAAGAAAGCACTCAGCAGCCTCTCCCGGGCCATCGAAGATCATGCAGAAGAAAGTACGGTGCAGACCTGTCTCAGGGAGCTTGAAGAGAGTTTGTCGCAGTTGAAAACACAATAGGGGTAACGCACACACAGCCCTGGATTCCCCCGCGAAGCCGGGACTGCCCCTACACACAGAAATCTACCAGCATACTGTTCCACAAGGGACTGCTGTTGTCAGGAATCAGAAACCAATGTCACCTATAAAGTCCCCGAAATCACACCATATTGCCAGCCAGGCCATACTCTGTTTTATTCTAATATTTTTTTCCGCCGAGCAGCTCTGGTGCGCCACCATCCTATCGCCCAGTTCATCAAAAGATATCATTATCCAGGCCAGACGACCACAATCCACGCTGGTCCTGAAAGTAACCAATAAAGACGAACTGGCCAGCCTCCGTGTGGCCACTGCCCAGAACCGCTCCGGTGATTTCCAGGTAATCGATGCACTTGCCCGCCATGAAAAGGACGGCATATATTATATCCACTACACCCTTCCCCTCAAAAGAGGAAAAAACACCTTCGTTATCTCACCCGGTCGCCTGGAGCTCAAAATCCGTTATAAGCCGGTGAGGACACTCCTCAATATTGACTTTGAGGCACCGGAGGCATTTCTTTTTCACCGGAAATCCATCATCCCCAAAGAGTGTTCTCTCTGCCATAGTGACAAACTCCCCGATGATGCCGGGCTTGATGTTGAACGCCTCAAAAAGAACGCCGACTACTCACCGTCCTGTTTTTCCTGTCATAGAAAACTGCACAGCAAAAATAAGTGGCTCCACGGACCGACCGCAAATATCTACTGCATGAGCTGTCACCGGAAAGGAACCGGAAACACGAAAATAACCATGCTCACAGGAAGGGTGGATGAAACATGTTTCCAGTGTCATATCAATAAGACCAAATTCCGTGACCAGAAACATGTCCATGGTCCCGTGGGTACCGGAGACTGTACAATCTGTCATGACCCCCATGGTGATGACTATAAATTCCAGCTCTGGGCTGATGGGAAAAGTGACCTCTGTGTCGGCTGCCACGGTGACAAAAAACGTGCGATCAAGAATTCAGTGGGCTTTTACCCCCATGGAATTGTTCAGGGCGGTGGATGTGTCGCCTGCCACAGCCCGCACGCCACTGCCTACCGCTTTCAGCTCTATAAACCTATCAACGAACTCTGTATCAGTTGTCACCTTAATCTCGCGGACGTTGAGAAAGGCCATCCTGTCGGCAACCATCCTTTAAAAGGAAAAGATGATCCGCGGCGCAAGGGACGCGCACTCTCCTGTACCAGTTGCCATAATCCGCATGGTTCCAACTATCGTTTTCTGCTCATTGGCGACATCCTTGGAGGCCATGTTTGCAGCATGTGTCATAACGATGGCTGATACGTATGCCAGGTCATGGTGGATAGCCCTGTTTATCCTCTCCGTCCTGCTGCCCGGATCGGCCCGGCAGAGCCTTGCGATGGTGGAGGAAGAACAGCATGTCGGTGTCGACGTGCTTGCCATTCTCAACACCGACGAAACAGGAAGCTTTTTCAATTACCCGTCCTCTGTAACCTATGACAGAGACATGGATGAGATATATGTGGTGGTGGGGGGGACAGGTAAAATTATCGTTTTCGGATCAAACTTTTTCCCCACCGCGTCGCTTTCCAGAGGGCGTGGCGCAGACGCCCCGAGAGCCGTTTACATAGATCAATCCAGTAGCAGAATTTACCTCTGTCAGGCCAGTTCACAAACCAGGCCTTCCCGGATAACCACCTACAATCCCGCCTTTTTCCCGCAGGACGAAATTGTCTTTTCCGATATGCCCGAGGCGGACAACTTCACGCCTCAGAAAATGATCATCGGACTCACCGGTGACATCTACGTCATAGGTCTGAACACCAAGGGAGTTCTGGTGCTCAATGCCAAGGGGGAATTCTCCCACTGGCTCAAGCCTATGGACAAAATTATCACTGAAAATGAAGAAGACATGGTCCGTGCCGACGGACTCAAGCATGCCGAAGAACTGACCGTCCCGCAAACGGTAAACACCTCCGCTGAAAATCCGGATGAAGAGGAGAATACTCTGGATATGAGGGATCTCCTTCCCCCTGGTCTGCTGCCCGACATCACCGAAGAGGAAACAGCCGTGGTGAGCGATGAGCTGCAGCCTGTACAGATCGCTGACATCGCCACCGACTCAGAGGGACACCTCTATATTCTCAGTGAACAGACATCAAAGATTTACGTGTACAGTGCCAGTGAAGAACTTCTCTACTCTTTTGGGCAGAAAGGGGGGTCCACCGGAAAAATGAGCCGTCCCAAAGGGCTGGTGGTGGATGAGGCCAAGAAAGCGCTCTATGTTGTGGACTATATGCGGCACACCATACTGATTTTTGACCTTGGCGGAAAGTATATGTATGAATTCGGTGGAATGGGTGTGGGACCCGGCTGGTTTCAATACCCGGTGGGGCTTGCCCTGAACAAGGCAGGAAACCTCATTGTCGCCGACCTCTTCAATCATCGTGTTCAGATCCTCGATGTGAAATTTGAATACAAATTTCCACTCTTCAACAATCCTCAGGGCGGCCAGAACATGGTCCAGCCACAGCCCGAAGAAGAACAGACCGCTCCTGAGCCTGAAAAGGAAGAGGAGAGCATTTACCTGCCGGAACCACTCTATCTATAAGCTGGGCTCGTAAGCATTTACCTGCATTATCATTATCCGACAGCTACTTTTGTTCAACCTGAGGTTCCCCCAATAAAACGGACGATTTAATTGCTGGCATATTGCTCTTCGTATTCTACAAGTGTCATGTAGTTTAAAAAAGCATGCCGACGCTGGACTTCCACTACACCGCTATTAAACGCCCACCCACCCGTGCGCTCGAAGTTGGGTTGTTAATGGTAGTGTCAAATATTTTTCGCACATTCTGTGCATGTGGTCTCAGTTATTTTTGCTTTTTAATAAAAATCCTTTTCCAAACTTTTCAATTTCCGGTTAAGTGCGGCTTGTTCTGCATTGCAAGGCTGGCGAAGCCACCCCGCAGGGGCATGGCCTTGCAATGCAGGGCGAGCCGTACTACTTCAGGCTACCTGCATACTCCTTTCAATCTCCATTTCTCTGAGTAATTCCATATTGAGATAACGTTTTGAACTCCAGCGGGTACCTGCTATATGCCGGAGCCTGGCTGCAACCAACATCAGGGCCGAATTGCCGTCGGGAAAAGCACCAACAACGTTGGTCCTCCGTCTGATCTCACGCATAATTCGTTCCAGGGGATTATTCGTCCTGATCCGACGCCAATGTGCACTGGGAAAGTCGTAGTACGTCAGGGTCTCAGCTATACTTTCTTTGATCTTATCTGCTGCCCGAGTCAGTTTCATTTCTCTCAGTTTTTTCCTTACAGAAGATGCTTTTTCAAGTGCTGCTTCACGATCTTCTGAGGCATGAATGGCCTTCAGCATGATGGTGACCTTCTTCATTTTTATCTTTGGTACCACGCTGAAAATATTCCGGTAAAAATGGACCGTGCAGCGTTGCCATTTTGCTTCAGGATAAAATTCACCAATAGATTCTACCAGACCAAGACAGGCATCACTGATGATCAACTGTATGCCACCCAACCCTCGTTCTTTTAAATGACGCAGGAAGCCACCCCAACCGGCTTTGTCCTCCTTGGCTCCCTCGCAGACTCCAAGTATCTTGCGATAACCCGTTTTGGATACTCCGATGGCAACCAGAACAGACACATTCCTTACTTCTCCGCCCCAGGTACGCTTCAACACTATGCCGTCCAGATACACATAAGGAAAATCTCCTTCTATACGACGATTACGCCACCTCTCTATTCGCCGGTAGATCTTCTTGTTGAGATTACTGACTGTACCAGGGCTGACCTTTGTTCCCCACAGGGCCTGGGTAATATCCTCAACCCGCCGAACTGATACTCCGGCCAGGTACATTTCAATCAGGGCCTCCTCAACAGAACTCTCTCTACGTCTATATCTCTCAATGATCGCCGTCTCGAATTTCTGCTGCCGTAACTTGGGCACTTTCAATCGTACTTCTCCGGCCTTTGTCTGCAGGCCACGTTCATAATAACCGG
>JAMOMO010000363.1 GCA_027067035.1 Desulfobulbaceae bacterium | reverse complement strand
GAAAACCAGCAGCCCTGCGTAGTGTGCAGGAACACCAAAGGCTATCACCGCATCAAAAACAGTGTTCGCACTGAGCAGGGCAATATTGGGACCTGACATAATCCTGATATTGATTGAATAGAGCGCAATCATGGTGAGAATGGATGCCAGCAGGTGAAGTATTTTAAACTTGGTGTTGAGTACTGCGGTGACAACACCGGCAGCAAAGCCGCCCATTGCCGCAAAGGCCAGCGACAGGTAGGGATTATAGCCTGAGGTGATGGCCACGGCCGAGATGGCCGCACCAAGGGGCAGACTGCCGTCAACGGTGAGATCGGGAAAGTCCAGAATTCGAAAGGTGAGGTATACGCCTATCACCATGATTCCATAGACAAGCCCCTGCTCAATGGCACCTAAGGCCGCATACAAGGTCATATTTATTCCTGTTCCTCTGCCGCTTTCTGCTGCCTGGAGGAGTTGTTCAAAGGACTGACAGGCAGTGGAAACAGGAATCGTATACCTGTCTCCGCCACCGGTCCGCCTATTCTATGATTTTGGTTGCCCTGTCAAGAAGTTCCTGAGGAGGAACGACACCCATTTTTCTGGAGAATTTCATATTGATATGAAGTTCAAGCTTCTTCTGAAACTCAACGGGAATATTTTCCGGACTGGCACCTTTGAGGATCCTCTCAACCATGGCGCCTGTCTGCAGACCATGCTTGTAATAATCAAAACCCATGGCGGCGACAGCACCTCTGTCCACCGAGTCCACATCAGCTGCAAACACGGGCAGTTTATTCTGTGTACCAACCTTGATCACTGATTCAAGGGCTGAGATAATGGTATTATCCGTGGGAATAAAAATGGCATCCACACGCCCCACAAGACTCTTTGCCGCCTGATACACCTCTGCTGTTTTTGAGGCTGTTCCTTCAACAACTTCAAACCCAAGCTGCCTGCTCATTGCCTTTATACTTGCTACGGTGGCCTTGGAATTTGCCTCACCACTGTTGTACAGAACCCCGAGACGCTTCAGGCCCGGTACAAAGGTAAGCACCATCTCCAGATGCTGCCGCACCGGAAGAAGATCGGAGACACCGGTGATCATGCCACCGGGATGTTTGAGATCCTTCACAAGTCCTGCCGCCACAGGGTCCGTCACTGCGGTGAAGAGCAGAGGGCGTTTAAGTGCATCAGGTGCCTTGCTCAATGCCTGGGCACAGGCCTGGGCAGAGGGAGTGGCAATGGCAATCATCAGATCCGCCTTTTCGCCGATCATCTGCTGGGCAATCTGGGTTGCAGTCCCCATATTGGCCTGGGCATTATGTACCTTAAATTCCACATCAAGCTTATGCTCTTTTGAGTAATCCTCAATCCCTTTCAGCACTGCATCAAGGGCAGGATGCTCAACAAACTGATTTACTGAAACGCTGTGAGCTGCCGCCATGGCACCCGGAACAAACGCCAGACCTGACATCAGCAAAAACATCAACATTTTTTTCATCTCTTTCTCCTTCAAAATACAGGTTTTGTTTCACACAACCACCCCCCATACCGCCTCACTCCGTTTCAACATGATACAGACGGGGCTCACAGACTGACACATGAGAGCATCTCTTACACAACGCTTCCGACTTTTCCTCTGCTTCCGGGGTGTTGGGACAAGCCACCCTGCCAGGCCCACATTTATTCTAAACCGCAGCAAAAATGCAACTATATAAGGCGGGACCATTTTTAGCAAGGAACTGCAAGAGGAAAAGCGTACACCAGAGTGAAGAAAACCGCCGGACCGCTGTGTAGAGGAAAATGATCAAATCAACGCGCTATAATTATTTATTTTCACAGCTGTGTCACTGATTCGTGGAAAAGTACTGCTAAGCTATCAATCACATTTGACTTAAAGAAACCGATCAGTATACTTAAATCATACCATTTACGTTATCGTTCTGTATTTCATTCAAGCAAAAACACAACATCGTAAAACACCTGAGTCCGTGGCATTTACTGAAAAGCAGCCCAAGATCCTGAGTCTGTTTTTCTTCTTTCTTCAAAAAACACTTCAGCAGGGAAAAAGAGCTCCCTGCAAAAGTGCCATGGATTCAAAACAACAGCCATATTTTTCCCAGGGCCCGACACTGCTAATCCAGCAATGGCTGGAAGGAGCTATGCCATGAAGACCCCCTCACATCTTCAGTATATTTTACCTGTTCTTCTCTTCCTGCTGATTGTTCCCGCCGGATGCAATCAGCCGGTGGTTCCCATAAAAATAGGCCTGTCAATCAATCTCAGTGGACGGGGCGGAGAAGCCGGTGAACATATCCGTGACGGTGCACTTCTGGCCATTGAAAAGATCAACACCTTTGGAGGAATTAACGGGCGCCCTCTGAAACTGCTTATTCGTGACGACCAGAACAGTGACACAGGCATACAAACAGCTGATCAGTCACTCATCGATGAAGGTGTTGTCGCCATCATCGGCCACAGTCTCTCATCAAACACCATCAAGGCATATCCCTTTGTCACCTCCAATGACACATTGCTTATCACTGCCTACTCGGCATCCACTCAATTAAGTGGAAAAGATGACCTGTTCCTCCGAACCGGAGTGGATTGTTCACTTTTTGGCAGGAAAATGGCCGCACTTCTCAAGAAAAAGAAGGCCCGCTCTGCTGCATTTCTCAAAGATATGGCAAATACGGCTTTTGTTCAGGATTACGCAAACAATGTAAAAAAACATTTTGATGGAGCAGTCACCGAGGTGGAGTTCAACTCCAAAAAACCTGCTGACTGGGATCGCATCATCACTGAAATGCTCGAGCCGCAACCGGATGCGGTTATTTTTCTGACTGAAGCGAGCATGACCAGTGTTGCCTTACAGAAAATCGAGGCGGCCGGCTACACCGGCAACCGTATTGGAACCATATGGACACAGACACCAGGGCTGTTGCGTCATGCCGGGGCCAGTGCCAACGGGCTCAGCATCATCACTTTTATCGGGCCGGATAATACCAGGCCGGAATATCTCGAATTCGCGAGGGAAATGGAAAAGAAATTTCACAAAAAGGCCTCTGCCAGATCCACACGGGCCTATGAGCTGGTCATGATTCTGGCCGATGCCCTGGAGCGATGCAGGAACATTGACAGCAGGGAACTCAAGGCGGCATTATTGGCTGGAGAATACAACACCCTCATGGGGCACGTAAAATTTGACCAGTTCGGTGATGTGATACGACCGGTTTATGAAGTAGTGGTGCATGACAATCAATTTCGAAACATGGGTGAAATATAAGTGGCCCCCCAGACACTGCAGAAGAAAATCAACCAGATCCTTTGTCTCGTTGCAACCAGTTTATTTTGCATTGTTTTTCTGCTGACTGGAATCAATGAGTACCGGGAGACAAAAGCAGAGTACAGCACAGTTGTCCGAGCCCGCATAAATGTGGCAAGAACGCTTATCAAAGAAGTTCTGTTTCAAACCGATGTCATGGTGCACACCGTGCTCCAGGCCTACCCGGAACAGGACGCCCTGCTCTCCCAGCTGGAGAGCTCACACGTATTCGAACTCCATGGAGATGTCTTTTATGTCCTGGACCCCCAGGGGACAGTTATCTCAATTTCAGAGCCATACAGCAGTTTCAAAGGTCTCGATTTCAGCTGTATGGTCTCAAAGGAATCCAGCCCTGACAGACAGGTAATGCATCATTATCAGTCAATTTTAACAAATCGTTCAGTTGTAACCATCCAATACCCACTCAAGGATAACTATCTCCTCGTCGTGGAACGAAGCCTCTCGGCCATCACCCAGTTCATGAGCAGTTTTAAAAAGGGAAAACTATACCCCGGTGAACTCTTTTTCGTACTCTCCACCAATGGCAGAACCATCTACCACCCAAACCAGGTTCTGGTGGAGACCCGGCACAACCTTGCATTTGACATGAAAGAGGTTTCCAAGCCGGACAAAGGGGGATTCTTCTCCTTTGTCTATGAAGGGAGAAAATATATCGCCTACAGTGAACGATTCACGGAACCGGCTAACTGGATCATGTACTACTGTATTCCCACCACGGTGATGACCAAGGTAATCAAAAATATCTTCGTGAAGCAGCTTCTGTTTCTCCTTCTTTTATTTGTGTTGTTCTTTTTCATCTTCAGAGTTGTTTTCAACAGATATTTTTCCACCCCTATCAACAATATTGTTTCAGCACTGGAGAGCTCCACGCCGCAGGTAAAGCTCAGCATTTCCCCACTGATGTCAGGAGGTATACTGGAATTTGACACCATCATCAAAGCGATCAAATCAAGGGACAAGGAGATTTCTCTCACGGCTGAGCGTTTTCAGGCCGTCCTGAACAGTCTGGATGCCCTGGTATATGTTGCAGACATGAACACCCATGAACTTCTTTTTGTGAACAGTTATGGAATACAATCCTTCGGTGATGATATTCTGGGCAGAAAATGCTACCTGGCACTGCAAAAGGGAATGGATACGCCATGTGATTACTGCACCAACCCGCTGCTCATTGACGCCAGCGGTAAGGCGACCGGCGTACATATCTGGGAATATCAGGATGGCAAAACCGGACAGTGGTTTGAATGTCGTGATCAGGCCATTCAGTGGACTGACAGCAGAATGGTACGCATGGAAATCGCCACTGACATCAGTGCCAGAAAAAAGGCCGAAAAAGCTCTTCAGGCCGAAAAAGAACGGCTGAACGTCACCCTCCAGTCCATTGGCGACGGTGTTATCACAACCGATGTGGAGGGACAGATTCTTTTTCTGAACAAAGTGGCGGAAGATCTCTGCGGGTGGACCAATGAAGAGGCACAGGGGCTTCCATCAACAGAAGTTTTTAATATTATAAATGAGAAAACCGGTAAAAAATGTATCAGCCCGGTGCAGCGTGTTATGCGCCTGGGGAGAATCATCGGCCTTGCCAACCATACCGCTCTCATAGCAAAAGACGGCAAAGTACGATCCATTGCCGACAGCGGGGCTCCCATCAGGGACAAGGAGAGTAACATAGTGGGTGTTGTCCTTGTCTTTCGGGATGTCACCCATGAGAAGATGCTGGAAGAAGAACTGCTCAAGACACGGAAGCTGGAATCCATCGGAGTACTTGCCGGGGGAATAGCCCATGATTTTAATAATATTCTCTCAGCCATCCTCGGAAACATTGAGCTGGCCGGGTATCGGATAGCAGAAGAGGACACACGAACAGCCTCCCTGCTGGCTGACGCTGAAAAGGCTACAAAACGCGCCACCAAGCTCACCGGACAGCTCCTCACCTTTTCAAAGGGAGGTGAACCGGTCAGGGAGCTGACATCTCTTTCCGACATGGTCACTGAATCTGCAAACTTTGTCCTGCATGGCAGCAAAATTGTCTGTAATTTCTCATTCCCCGATGATCTATGGATGGTTGACGTGGACAGTGGGCAAATCGGCCAGGTTATTCAGAACATCACCATTAATGCCAAACATGCTATGCCGGAGGGTGGAAGTATCATAATCAGATGCGAGAACGTCGAAGATACCGCATCAGAGACACTCCTCAGCGTTGATTCGGGTGATTTTGTCCGCATTTCCATTCAGGATACAGGGATTGGCATCCCCAAAGATATCCTGGAAAAAATATTTGATCCCTACTTTACCACGAAACAGACGGGAAGCGGCCTCGGGCTGGCAATCTGTCATTCCATCATTAACAAACATGAAGGACACATTACGGTTTCATCCTCCATCGGTAAGGGCACGACATTCACAATATATCTCCCTGCCATACGTTCTCATATGGAGAGTGCCGTACTTACGGAGAAAGCAGAGGAGGTACCGGCCACAAAATCAGCCAGAATAATGATCATGGATGATGAGAAGATGCTTCTGGATGTTGCAGCACTGCAGCTTTCAGTTCTCGGTCACGAAGCTGTTCTGGTGGAGGACGGTGCCCATGCGATAAATAAATATCAGGAATTGCAGGATAACGGCACTCCGGTTGATATCGTGATAATGGACCTGACAATACCGGGCGGGATGGGTGGCCAGGAAACGGCGGAGAAACTCCTCAAAATTGCCCCCGACGCTCAACTGATTGTGGCAAGTGGTTATTCAAACGATCCGGTAATGGCCAACTATTCACGATATGGATTTCGTACCGCCATCACCAAACCCTTTGATTTGAAACAGCTCAGTGATGCCATTTCTTTAATCCTCAGGTAATACAGGTGGCAAAGATAAAACTCCGCCGAGTCCATTCCAGGAGACGATACACCCATCCACGGGAACCCATCTACCGTTGTCAGGCCGTAGATGGGTTCCCATCAGACAGCTCCTTCCCGCAAGTGACTCAGCTGAGATTGCTGTGATTCAAAGTATTCTCAGGATATGGTGCTGTTTTTCTTCGTAGTCCTCAATGGTTATTCGTTTTTTCAATCAAAAATAATCTCCAGCGGGATGATTTGCTTTATGTCTGTATGAAAGTTAAAGGTGGTGATTATTTCCTTTCCATCAACTTTAAAAATTGTTGCAGAACCATATAAAGGCCCTTTTTCGTATCTCATTACAAAGTAGAGAAGAGTAAACGAGAGGCGCTCTATATTCATTTCTCACCTTGGAGGACGAACATTATAATAATCTTTTTCTCTTTTTAGCCTTTCTGCCAGTTTCCATGGTCGGTAATCTTCTTGAGTAAATGGTATTGTGTCCCCGGATTCCGCTGATTTTGCGTATTCTTGGATTTATGGATATTTTACCAAGGGTTATGCAAAATTGCGCCACTTATTTCCATGTCTTTTATATTTCTTGTTACAACAGTGAGATCATAAGAAATTCCAGTGGCAACAATCTGACCATCTATTGCAGGCATAGCTTTTCCTGATAATTCTGAATGAGCTTGTATTTGTCCCCAAACGGTTGCAGTTTTAAGATCAAAGTCAATTGTTCGATTCCTGAACCTTTCTTTGAGGTCATAATTTACCCATTGGTGTAATTTGTCTTTCTTTTTACTTTCAGGTAGTTTCTCAATACCTTTGTGGATCTCCCCAATAGTTAGAACACTAAGAAACAGATTGTTTTCATCAACTTTTGAAACCCATTTGATGACTTTGGGACTGGGGGTTTTCTTAATTAATTCTGAAAGGACACAGGTATCTAGTAAGTATTTCATAGCTCAATGTCTCTTGGCAGTTCTTTGCTTCTATTTAAATCTAACTTAGTATTTGCAAGAGGAGAGCTTTGGAAAAAAGCCACCAAGTTCTTCTTGGGTTTTATTAACTTTCTGTATTCTTCAATTGAAAGCACAACAACAGCATCTTTGCCATGCTTGGTAACAACTTGAGGGCCTTTATGTTGTGCTTTATCAACTAAATGACTGAATTTATTCTTTGCTTCTTGAAGCTGCCAATGGTTTTCTATCATGGTAACACCCCTCGAATGGTTTAGTTCAGCTAGTCTGTCTAGAGTATACCTTTTTGAATTCTTAATGTCAACGCAGTATTATTTTCGGAGGCTAACGAGTCTGTAGAAAAATCCCTTTTCCAGACGAAAACCATCATTTCCATAAATTTTTCACAGCCTCAATAGTCATTTTAATGTTTTTGCAGCTAGAACCCCTAATTTAACAATTCCAAGCTTCGATATTGGGCTCCTGTCTACCGGTTTTGCTTTATGTTACCATTACCTGCGTACAATTATTCAATCGCTTCAGATTGTATACCGTGCAGAAGAGCAGCCACTGGCTATTCACCTTTCGTTTACCACGAAGGCTGAATCTGTTCAGTCCCATAATGTGCCTGATCTGGGCAAAGGGTGGTTCTGCTGTGGCTATCCGTCCTGCTCCGTTAATCATAATGAATTCCTGAAAGTGGTTCTGCTCCTCCCCCGAATCCGAAACTAACTGCG